>JAZUHV010000073.1:0-7292 GCA_045641925.1 Butyrivibrio sp. | reverse complement strand
TCATAAGCTGTCTCTTGTACTCGTGCAGACGCTTAACCTGTACGTCAAAGATGGAGCGAGGATCTACATCCACACCATTGTGCTCCTTAATGTACTTTGCAAGGCGAACCTTGTTCTGGTACTTGATCTGCATGAATTCCTGACGGGATAATTCGTCATCTGCATAAACAGAAAGCTTGTCCATCTGGGAAAGATCGGTAATCCACTCATCGCCAATCTTTCTGGTTACCCAGTTTGCCAACAATTCGTTACCATGAAGAAGGAATCTTCTCTGGGTAATACCATTGGTCTTATTGTTGAACTTCTCAGGGAACATCTCGTAGAAGTCTCTTAATTCCTGCTTCTTTAAAATTTCGGTATGCAATGCAGCAACACCGTTTACGGAATAGCCAGCAACGATTGCAAGATTTGCCATCTTCACCTGTCCATCATAAACGATTGCCATCTTTGCAATCTTATCCTGATTGCCAGGGTATGCCTTCTTGATTTCCTCTACGAAACGTCTGTTGATTTCTTCTACAATCATGTAGATACGAGGTAATAATCTGGAGAACAATTCGATTGGCCACTTCTCCAATGCTTCAGCCATGATGGTATGGTTGGTGTATGCCACGCTCTTTGTGGTAACATCCCATGCCTCATCCCACTCAAGACCCTCTTCGTCCATAAGGATACGCATCAGTTCTGCAACTGCGATGGTTGGATGAGTATCATTCATCTGGAAGGTAACCTTCTCATATAACTTACGGATATCAGAGTGATTTTCCTTATACTTCTTAATTGCACGCTTTACAGATGCAGATACAAAGAAATACTGCTGCTTTAAACGTAATTCCTTACCTGCATAGTGATTATCGCATGGATAAAGTACTTCGCAGATGGTCTTTGCAAGATTTTCCTGCTCAACAGCCTTCTGGTAATCACCCTTATCGAAGGAATCTAAATTGAACTGCTGAATTGGTTCCGCATCCCAGATTCTTAAGGTATTTACAATGTTATTGCCATAGCCTACAACCGGAAGATCATATGGTACAGCCTTTACGCACTGGTAATTCTCCTGTACGTAATGGGTTCTGCCCTTCTCGTCTACATAGCTTCTTACATAGCCGCCAAAGCGAATTTCTTCTGCATATTCCGGTCTCTTGATTTCAAATGGATTGCCATGGGTTAACCATTCATCTGGAACTTCCTTCTGATAACCATCGACAATCTTCTGTGCGAAGAAACCATAACGGTAACGAATACCACAACCATAAGCAGGGTATCCAAGGGTGGATAAAGAATCTAAGAAACATGCTGCCAAACGACCCAAGCCACCATTACCAAGTGCTGCGTCCGGCTCCTCATCTTCGATTACATTCAAATCGAAGCCAAGTTCATCCAATGCTTCACGAATTTCGTTGTAGCAGGTCAGGTTAATCATATTGTTACCGAGTGCACGGCCCATCAAAAATTCCATGGACATGTAGTAAACAGTCTTTGCATCCTGCTTTTCGAATGCCTTCTGAGAAGCAATCCAACGGTCAATGATGTAATCCTTAACAGTATAAGCGACTGCCTGGAAAACCTGCTGCTTGGAAGCTTCGTCGATGGTCTTACGATAGAGATTCTTCACCATCGTCTGAACACTTTTTTTGAATTCTTCTTTGTTGAAATCCATCTTTTCCATATATTCTCCTTCTCTTCGGGTTTACCGAAGGGTTCTGTGTGCCTTCCCCAAAGCACACAGAGGGTGCATTATATAGTCTTTATGTATAAGCCTTAGGCTTTTTCAATACCAATTGTAACGTTCTCTCCGTTGATGCTCCATTCCTTTGCATTTGCGCAGGTTGCATCGAAAAGAATATCGGTTGCAAGAACTTCCTTCTTAACCTCATCAAGATTCTTTGTCATCAGATCAGCAATCTTTGCATTGCCGGAAACATAAACCTTAATCGTATCGGTTACTTCGAAGTTTGCACCCTTGTCCTTACGCATGGTCTGAATCTTACTGATGATTTCTCTGACGAAACCTTCTTCAATCAGTTCCTCGGAAAGATTGGTATCCAATACAACCATGACACCATTATCCTGAACGGACTCGAAGCCTTCCTTCTGAGCCACTTCAATCAAGAGGTCTTCCTTCGTCAGTTCAACCGCTTCACCATTAAAATCAAAGGTCAAAGCGCCGGTTGCATTTAAAGTATCCATAGCCTCATTGCCATCTAAGTTTGCCAATGCATTCTTAATCTGGCCAAGGAGCTTACCATACTTAGGACCAACGGTCTTAAGCTGTGGCTTAAAGGTGTAAGAGCTGTATTCACGAACATCGTCAGCAAAGGTAACTGCCTTTACGTTCAACTCATCCTCAATGATTTCCTTATAGAAGTCATCGAGTGCATTCTCAGCCTTAACATACATCTGGCCGATTGGCTGACGATTCTTGATATTTGCTGCATTACGGCACGCACGGCCTACTACAACAATCTTTAATACTTCATCCATGTTCTGCTCAAGAGCCTCGTCAATCCAAGCCTCGTTGGCAACAGGGAAATCACAAAGGTGAACAGACTCTGGAGCGTTCTTATCAATAGAGCATACCAGGTTCAAATAAATCTCCTCTGACATAAAAGGAATCATTGGAGCAGAAACCTTTGCAAGGGTAACCAAGCTGGTGTACAGAGTCATGTAAGCATTAATCTTATCCTGCTCCATACCCTTTGCCCAGAAACGCTCACGGCTACGACGTACATACCAGTTAGACAAATCATCTACAAATTCTTCCAATACTCTGGTAGCTTCTGGAATCTTGTAATTTTCAAGGTCAAAATCAACTGCCTTAACTAAGGAGTTTAACTTGGAAAGAATCCACTTATCCATAACCGGAAGTTTATCATACTCCAAGGTGTACTTGGTTGCATCGAATTCATCGATGTTAGCATACAATACGAAGAATGCATAGGTGTTCCAGATCGTTCCAAGGAACTTTCTCTGACCCTCGATTACCGCATTGTCATAGAAGCGGTTTGGCAACCAAGGTGCAGAGTTTGAGTAAAAATACCAGCGGATTGCATCTGCGCCATGCTTAGCAAGTGCATCAAATGGATCTACGGCATTTCCCTTACTCTTACTCATCTTCTGGCCATTCTCATCCTGAACATGACCAAGAACGATTACATTCTTATATGGAGCCTTGTTGAATAACAGGGTGCTTTCTGCTAACAGCGAATAGAACCAGCCTCTGGTCTGATCCACAGCCTCAGAAATGAAGTCTGCTGGGAACTGAGCCTCGAAAAGGTCCTTATTCTCAAATGGATAATGATGCTGTGCGAATGGCATTGCACCGGAGTCGAACCAGCAGTCAATAACTTCTGGTACACGCTTCATGGTCTGTCCACAATCTGGGCAGGCAAATGTTACGGCATCAATGTATGGTCTGTGCAATTCGATTTCATCTGGGCAATTGTCGGAAAGCTCCTTCAATTCAGCGATGCTTCCAACGGAATGCATCTTTCCACAGCCTTCGCACTGCCAGATATTCAATGGAGTTCCCCAATAACGGTTACGGGAAATACCCCAGTCCTGAACATTTTCAAGCCAAGCACCAAAACGGCCGGTACCGATGGTCTCCGGAATCCAGTTGATGGTGTTATTATTACGGATCAAGTCCTCTTTAACTGCGCTCATCTTGATGAACCAAGACTCTCTAGCGTAGTAAATGAGTGGGGTGTCACATCTCCAGCAGTGTGGATATTCGTGCTCTACCTTTGGAGCATCAAATAAGATATTACGTCCCTCTAATTCCTTTAATACTTCAACGTCACAGTTGATTGCACCCGCTTCCACTTCCTTAGCGGTAGGCTTGCAACGCATACCGGCAAATGGAGTCTCGTCCTTCATAATACCGCGCTCATTCACCATCTGTACAAATGGAGCATCATACTTACGGCCAACACGGGCATCGTCCTCACCAAATGCAGGAGCAATGTGTACGATACCAGTACCATCGGACATGGTTACATAGCCATCGCAGTATACGAAGAATGCCTTCTTATGCTGCTTCTCTACAGCATCTGCTGCGCACTGATACAGTGGCTCATATTCCTTGTATTCCAAATCCTTACCGGTGTAGGTCTCCAATACCTCATAAGCAGGAGTGCCTTCTTCTCTTTCGATACCACCAAGCACCCTATCTGCCAGAGCCTGTGCCAAAATGTAGGTAAAGCCATCTGCTGCCTTCACCTTCACGTATGCCTCATCCGGGTTTACGCAAAGAGCGATATTAGATGCCAGGGTCCATGGAGTTGTGGTCCATGCAAGGAAATATGCATCCTCATTCTTAATCTTAAAACGAACGATTGCAGTACGCTCCTTCAGAGTCTTATAACCCTGAGCCACCTCATGAGAGGATAATGGGGTACCACAACGAGGACAATAAGGAACAATCTTAAAGCCCTTGTAAAGAAGGCCCTTGTCCCAAATCTCCTTTAAAGCCCACCATTCAGACTCAATGAAGTCATTGTGATACGTTACATATGGATCATCCATATCTGCCCAGAAACCAACGGTGCCGGAGAAATCCTCCCACATACCCTTGTACTTCCAAACGCTTTCCTTACAGAAATTGATGAATGGCTCCAGACCATATTCCTCGATCTGCTCCTTGCCATCTAAGCCAAGCATCTTCTCAACTTCCAACTCTACAGGAAGACCATGGGTATCCCAACCGGCCTTACGAGGAACCATATATCCCTTCATGGTGCGATATCTAGGAATCATATCCTTGATTACACGGGTCAAAACATGGCCAATGTGTGGCTTACCATTTGCGGTAGGTGGTCCATCATAGAAGGTATAGCTAGGGCAGCCCTCTCTCATCTTCATACTTTTACGGAAGATATCCTGATCCTTCCAGAACTTTTCAACCTTTTTTTCTCTCTCAACGAGATTCAGGTCTGTAGAAACTTTCTCGTACATGATGTTCATCCTTTCTTAATATGTACTCAAAGTGTTGTAGCAGGTAAACTAAAAAGGCCCCTGCCAAGTTCATTGGCAGAGGCCTGTGTAAACTTCGGGTGCCACCTTCAGGTTCTTCCCGCGGTTCGAAAACCACTAATGACCCTCAAGTGACCTATCACACTACAACATACCAACATATGCGCTTCCTATAACGGGGAAAAGCCGTCTCCTCTACTAGGCAATGCCTTTGGATTCGAAACTCGGGAGTGATTTTCATCGTCTTCTTAATCGTACCGCTTTCCAGCTTCGCGCGGCTCTCTTTGACTTTCAGAAGGAACTACTGTCTCCGTCAATGTCTTTATATCGAACATATTTTAGGTTTTTAAAACAGGTTTGTCAAGGGGATTGATTGGGGTTTTGGGCAATTTGGCAGGGTTAGTTGACTATTCATTCAATTCTTTTTTTACCCATTCCAGCAGTTCCACTGCTTCTTCCTGATCTGGAATGCGATCAAAAGCCTCTACTAAGAATCCTTCCTCATGAGGCTCCAAAGTTTCTCCCTGTGCGAGCACTGTCAAGGCTCTTTTGATGCTCTCATACTGTAGTCTTTCTTTTATTTGGTCGGACAATATCCAACCATATGGGAGCGGTGTTCCGTGCAGAGCGGATACATTCACTGGTCTCTTTCCATTTGGTAAAATTCCTACAGGTCTTCTTCTGCTTGGCATCGTAAAGCCTCCTTATAATTGAAATTTATTAAAATAATTATATCATTAGGTATGGGATTTTGCATAGAAAAAACCTATGATAAACTATTAAGAAAACAACGATGAGGAATGCCATGAATCAAATCATTCAGCCAACCTACTACGACACCTTCTCATGCACAGCTGCAGATTGCCCTTACAATTGCTGTAAGGAGTGGAAAATCGCCGTGGATGCAGATACCAAAAAGCAATGGAAAGCCATGCGCTGTCCAGAAGAGATGCATAGCAAAAAGGCGCATTTGGCAAACTATGTCACCAGCAAAGGAATTACCCTTTGCGAGGATGGTCGATGTCCGTTTTTAAATGACGGTGGCCTGTGCCATATCGTCAGCACCTATGGAGAGGAAGCGCTCTCTGTCACCTGTCATACATTCCCAAGGGAAGTGCATGATTTGAAGACCAGAACGGAGCTGACGCTCAGCACCTGCTGTCCTGCTGTTTTAGATCTTTTGTGGAAGAACGTTGGCTTTAAGAAGATATCATCCGCCTCTTTGGAAAATGCACGCACTGACAGTCCAGCAGAGCCTGCATCTCCGCTTCTAGACCTGAGAGATTTTTGCCAACAGCAAATGGCCGATACGGATACCACACCAGAAGAAGTATTAAAAACCATTTTCTATATATTATTGGATTACAACGAATTGGAAGAACCTTGGGAAAGGAAATTGCAAACCCTTCCCGAAAATTATGCAGAGGTGTTGCAAGCGATTCGAAGCCTTCCTGTAGATGATGCAGAAACAGCAAAAGAACAGCGAGAAGTCTTTCTAGATATCATTGACCAGTATCTCCAAAAAGGAATCTACATTGAGTTTCTAACACCCTTGGCCAAGTTGGCCATGTCCACATCAACCGAGCCTGATTCTTCTTTTGATACCGTCTTCCAAGCTTTATTGCCAAAGATCCGCACTCTGCTGGAAGAAGAGATCTATTCCACACTGGTACTTGAAGAAAGCGATTTGTATTCTGTAACAATGAAGTGGCAATGGATTGCCATGGTATATACGTCCATCAAACAGGCCCTGTACCTTTCGTGGATTTTCCAAGGACGTCCCGATAAAATTCCTTACGAGACACTACGTGACTGTGTGATGTTTATGATGCGCATTACTGGTTACAGCGAAGCCGATATTGAAGATTATCTATGTAGTAGCTTTGAAGAGGTCATTTGGCCATGGGGATATATGGCACTGTTAGTTGGATAAGGCAAAAAGAAAGAGACGGGTGAAATCACCCGTCTCTAATTGTTTCTTTATTTAGGTGTAAATTACTTTACAACTACTTCAGTCAAACGTGGCTGTGCAGCGCCTGCATACATATAAACATAAGCCTGAACATCAACCTTATCACCAATCTTTAAGCTCTTAACTGCTGCGTAAACATCAGTGTCAGCGCCGCGAAGGTAAGATCTTACGTTGAAAGAATAGGTATTGGTTCCATCAGAAAGGGATACATATAAGTGTCCACCATCAGAACCAGCATTGTTCCAATCATAAAGGAATGCTAAATCATTACCATCTTCATCCTGATAGGTTACAACTTCGCCGTCATCATTCTTGTAAGTGGTAGCAACTACGGTTAAGTCCTTAA
>JAZUHV010000072.1:0-10302 GCA_045641925.1 Butyrivibrio sp. | reverse complement strand
GTACGGGTGAATGAACAAAACAAAGCACTTTTGGCGGAATCATTGGATATGGTTCAGTTTGAAATGAATCTGCTTCAGAGTATGAGGCAGGGCCCTAGCACGGCAAATTATTCGGGATCCGATTATGCGGATGCGAATTATGGCATGCAGGGAAGTTTTGATGCGAAACAGTAGTTAGACAGGAAAGAGGTAGACCTATGGGCGGCATGTCTGGTCTGTATGTGGGCCTTTCCGGATTGCAGGTTTCCAGCAATTCGTTAAATACCACTGCAAACAACTTATCAAATGTAAATACAACCGGATATGTCAGACAGCAGGTGGTCAACAAGGACAAGGCATATAACTTTGTCGGAACGACCTCCGGAGTTACCACGGGACAGCGTGGTATGGGTGTTACCATCGGCACCATTAATCATGTCAGAGATATCTTTTTAGATGCGGCGTATCGTAGAGAAACCGGTAGACAGGCCTTCTATGAGCGCCTTTATAATTCTGTTTACGAAATTGAAACACAGATGGGAGAAACGGATTTCATCAGTGGAATCGGTTTCCAGACTTCTTTCGCAGACTTAAAGGCTGCCATGAACGAGGTGGCGAAGGCGCCAACCGACCAGACCTCCCGTTCAGCTTTGGTTCAAAGTGCAGTGCAGTTTGTAGATAATGCGAAGAATATTTATAACGGACTTACGGATTATCAGAGAAATCTGGATCGTGAGATTATTAACACCGTAACCCGCATGAACGAAATCGGCGAAAGCATTATGGACATCAACCGCCGTATTCAGAAGATTGAATCCGGCAGGGTTGAGAACGCAATGGACCTTCGCGATGCAAGAGACTTATTATTGGACGAGCTTTCAAGCTATGCAAAGATTTCTTACTCCGAGGACGAGGTCGGCGTAGTAACCGTTTTGATTGAAGGCGTTCAATTTGCTGATAATTTAAGTTTCAGTAAAATCGGTTTGAATCAGATTCCGGGAACGGAATTTGTGGAGCCGGTATGGACCAACTTAAAGGATCAGCCACTTTATAATTTGAATAACACCATCTCCACCGAAAAAAACACGGATGTGGGTGGCCTGAAGGGACTTTTGGTAGCCAGAGGATCTGTAACACCTACTGCATATACCCTTGAGGAACCGGATCCTGCGGATTATAGAAACGGCTTGGCAGATGAAGATTATATTGCAGCAGTAAATGCGCATGAGCAGTACAAGATTTCTTCGGAAATCTCTACATTGGTCAATGTACTTGGTAATTTTGATAAGTTAATCAGTAACATGGTGCAGGCAATTAATGATGTGCTTTGTCCGGAGACCACCGCCGATGCCGCTATCACAGGCACCGATGTGAAGGGCAATCCAGTAACCATTCCTGCAGGTGCGACGATTTTGGATAGCAAGAATGCTCCGATGGCGGCAGATGGCAGCATGGGCATAGAGCTGTTCTCCAGAAATTTCTGTGAACGTTATCAGGTTGTTACAGGAACGGATGGTAATACTTATTATGTTCGAAATAATGTGGATGGTTTCGGAAACCGTTCCGACTATTCTATTAATAATATTTATGTAAACACTTCAATCCTTCAGGATTATTCCAAGATTCCTTTGATGGAGCAGGATGGTGCCGCTTCCTATGCGAGGGCACAGCAGCTGGTGGAACTCTTTTCTAAGGATGCGCTTCATTACAATAGCGGAGCGGACGGATTAACCTTCGAAGAATTCTATGAAACCATGGTGGATGATGTGGCAATCGTTGGATCCATCTACGGAAGCATGGAAAAAAATGAAACCACACTGGCTGCACAGCTGGATTCAGAACGTCAGGAAATTCTGGGCGTATCCTCTGATGAAGAATTGGGTAATATGATTCGTTACCAGCAGGCCTATAACGCAGCATCCCGTTTTATTAATGTGGAAAGTGAGATGCTGGAGTCTTTGATTAATAACCTTGGAGTTCGTTAATTATGGCAAATACATTTTTTGGTTTGACAATTGCATCTTCTGGCTTGAATGCAGCAAACGTTGCAATCAATACCTCTGCGCATAATATCTCGAATATCAATACAAAGGGATATACCAAACAGCAGACGGTTCAGGAAGCCTCCGGAGCTATTCGTGTGTATTCCACCTACGGAACAGTCAGCACGGGTGTTACCGTTTCTTCGATCGAGCAGCTTAGAAGCTCTTACTATGATACGAAATTCATGAATGCAAACACGAACTACAACGAGTATGCAACTTATGAGAATTATACCGCTCTGATTGAGGACTATTTGGATGAATTCAATCTGGATGGTTTCATGAAGGAATATGCGAACCTTTTCGATGCAATCGATGACTTGACCCTAACACCGGACAGCGTTACGGCAAGAACTTTGTTCCTGAATTATTCTTCCAGTATTTGTGATTATTTCAATACATTATCCACCAATCTTTCTAATGTACAGAAGCAGGCGAATGATGAGGTGAAGACCACGGTGGATTCCATTAACTCCATTGCGGAGCGCGTGGCGTCCTTAAACAAACAGATTAATACCATTGAAATTGCAGGCGGACAAGCCAATGATTTACGTGATGCACGTGCAAAACTTTTGGATGAGTTGTCCGGCTATATCAATACTTCGTTTTCTGAGACGCCAATCGGAAATGGTGCAAACGAATTTAAGGTATACATTAACAGCCAGGCTTTGGTTGATGGCTATGATTTTAACCGTTTGGTATGTACTGCCAGAGAAACGGGAAACCGCAGAAATGCGAGTGATTTAGAAGGCCTTTATGATATTGGCTGGAATAATGGACTTCCATTCAATATGTTTAGTTCCTCTCTTTCAGGCTCCCTGAAGGCTGCAATTGATATCGTAAATGGTAACAACGAGGCCTATGAGGTCAGAACACTTCGCCAGTATGATGAGACGACCGATACCTTTTCTTATCTTTACCAGGGAGAGGATGCAAGTGGAAATCTTCATTATGGCACGCAGGCCGCATTGGAGGCAGCCGGTTATAAGGATGTACATTATGCCAATGTCAATGATATGGATGCTACAACGCTGAATGGATATCTGGCAGGCGGGATGGAAGAAACCTTGAAGTCTTATGAAAGTCCATATTTCAATTCGGACTATAAGGGTGTTCCATTCTACCAGGCACAAATTAACGCATTTGCGCAAAGCTTCGCAGATTCATTTAATCATATTATCCAAAAGGGCGATGTGGATAATGATGGTGCGGACGGAGATGATGTGGTACAGAATTTATTCACCGCCAAGTTTGAGGCAGGATATGTATCTGCTGCAAATATTCAGGTGAATCCAAATATGATTCTGGACTTAAAATTGCTTCCGATTTCTTATGACAGAACCGTTGGCGCAGCAAATACGGATATGGTTATGGATTTGGCTGCGATTAAGAGTAAGTTCGCAATCAACAACGGTACATATGAAGATTATCTTTCCTCCATCGTTTCTGTTATTGCAATCGATGCAGGAAGCTCCAAGAGTTTTGCAAAAACTTATCAGACAATTCAGCAGACGATTGAAAACCAACGCACATCCGTTAGTGGCGTTGATGAAGATGAAGAAGCAGTGGATCTGGTTAGATTCCAAAATGCATACAACCTTTCTTCTAAGGTAATTTCCGTAATGCAGGAAATCTACAGAAAACTGATTGAACAGACCGGCTTATAAAGCCAGCAAGCCGTGCGGGGCACGCGTTAGGAGTAACTTATGAGAATTACCAATACCATGATGACGAATCAGACATTAAATAATGTGGGCAAGTCTAAGTCCAATCTTTCCGAGATTGAAAATCAGATGTCCACACAGAAGCAGATTACTCGTCCTTCGGATAATCCGATTATTGCGATTCGTGCTTTGTCCCTTCGTTCTTCTCTGGCTGAAATTAATCAGTACCTGGAACATAATATTCCGGATGCGGAAAGCTGGTTCCAGATTACAGAAGGTGCTTTGAAGGATATGGATACCATTTTGCAGGATGTATATCAGTACTGCAATCAGGGTTCCTCTGACGAGTTCACAATGTCTGACCGCAGTGCCGTCATTGAGGTTTTAAAGCAATATAAGGGTGCAATCTACTCAGAATGTAATACCAGCTTTTCTGACCGGTACATCTTTTCGGGATATAAGACGGATACCCCGTTTACCTTTGAAACGGATGAGCAGGCAAAACGCTCTTATTCCATTACCGAGACCTTCACACCGGACCAGTTTGGACAGGTTGAGAAGATGAAGGACTCCGTAGCAGATGGAACGATTTCAAATATTTCTGCAGCAGACAGACCAGAAACCGAAAAGGTATATCGCCTGCGTCTGGCATACAATGGCTGCAAAGAAGGCGATTTAACCGTCTCTTACAACATGACCGAAACCGCTGGCGTAAAGACCTACGCAAACACCTTGACGGCAACCTCTATTAGCGACAAGGATTTGCAGGCTTTGATTAGTTCAAACGGCGAATTACCTGCGAATGATTGCTATTATGTCTATGACACCGGTGAATTGGTCTTTGGCAATGATCTTTATAATCAGCTGAAAACCACCAACGAAATTGCGACTACTTACGAAAAGGACAACTTCACCAAGGGTGATATTCGTCCGGAGATGTACTTTGATTGTAAGGACATTACAGATCCTGCGGATGTAGTAACCTACACACACAGAGCAAATGAGACGATTAATTATACAGTAAACTTTAGTCAGTCTCTGCAGGTAAATACCCGCGGTTGCGATACATTAAGCCATGACATTGGCCGTGATATCGATGACATGTGCAACGCATTGCAGGCTGTGAAAGATATCGAAGATAAGATCGCATCCATTAAGAAAATGCAGGAAAGCGGTTTGTATACAGCGCAGGCAGCAGATCTGGATTCCATGTTGGCAGCGGCTGAGCAGGAACATGACTATGCATTGAACTACATGGAGGATATGTTCTCCAAAGAAATGACAAAGATTAAGGGCTATCAGGAAACCGTAGATTTGCAGCTTGCAGATTTGGGTGCTAGAGAAACTAGACTGAAGCTCACGAAGAGCCGTATTACGGAACAGCAGACCACCTTCAAGGATTTAAAATCATCCAATGAAGATGTAAACTTAGAGAATGCAGTGATCAATTATTCTGCGGCAACGACATTGTATCAGGCAGCGCTGACAGCAGCATCTGATGTAGTAAAGCAGAGTTTATTGAATTATATTTAAGGGGGATTGAATTAGCATGCAGATTAATACAAGAGTATTTGGAACCATCGAAATTGACGAAGACAAGGTGATTGTATTTGAAGACGGTATTTTAGGATTTGGCGAATACCACCGCTATGCATTGGCTTTCGATTCCGAGGACAGTGCAAAGAAGAGCATTATGTGGTTACAGTGCATTGACGAACCAACACTTGCTTTCCCTGTCATTGATCCAATGTGCATTATGGCAGATTATAACCCAGTTGTAGAGGATGAGTGGTTAAAGGGAATTGGCGAATTCGAGTCCGAAGCAGACCTTCTCGTACTGAATATTTTAACGGTTCCATCCGACTTAACACAGATTACCGCAAACATGGCAGCACCAATTGTTATCAATTCTGCAACAAAGAAAGCATGCCAGATTATTGCAAACAATGCGGATTATGATGTACACTATAATGTATACGAAGTTATCCAGAAGATGAAGGAGGGTAGCCAATGTTAGCATTATCACGTAAAAAGGGCGAATCCATCGTCATCAATAATGAAGTAGAAGTTACTATTTTGGAAATCAAGGGCGACCAGGTGAAGATCGGCATTAGCGCACCAAAGTCCGTTCCAATTTACCGTAAAGAAGTATATTTACAGATTCAGGAGGCTAACAAGGCCGCCGGTGCATCCGAAGGATTGGAAGCATTAAAGAACTTTTTGGGTTAATTTATTAGATTTTTGCGGCAACGGGTAAACTTTGCCCGCGGGAAGGCCGATAAAAATGATAACAGCAACAGGTATGTACGAGACTCGAGCAACCGTACATGACCGAAACATTTTTTCACGACACATGGAGGTGTACGAAAATGGGAATTGAAGCAGTAAGTAGTTCAACGAGTAGTGCGGCAAGTTACGGAACAAAGGATGTTCGCCCTGCCGCAGAGGTAACAAAGGTAAACGCAGCCGCACAGGGCGCACCTGCACAGGACTTTTCTACAGCAGCGCAGGTAGTAGAAGAAACCCAGCGCGCTGGTAACAAACCATCTGAAAGCACTGTAAAGCAGGCTGTTTCGGATATTAACAAGAAGATTAATCCAAACACTGTTGCTCAGTATGGTTATCATGACGACACAAATCGTGTCACAATCAAGATTGTTGATAAGGATACAGAAGATGTCATTAAGGAATTTCCTGCAGAAGAAACCTTGGATATGATTGCTAAGGTTTGGGAACTTGCGGGCATGTTCGTTGATGAAAAAGGATAAAGAAAGGAGCGTGCAATCATGCCAGTAAAAATTACAGGTATGAATTCCGGATTGGATACGGAACAGATCGTTAAAGATCTGGTAAAGGCATACTCCAAGAAAAAGGAATCATACGATAAACAGTTAACAAAACATCAGTGGACCATGGATGCTTGGAAAGAAACTAATACGAAGGTTTATGGATTCTATTCTTCAAGCCTTTCTGCAATGCGTTTTTCATCTGACTATGCATTGCGCAAGTCCACTGTTTCTAATCCTAACGTTGCAACGGTAACTGCTGCAGCGAACTCGGTTGCAGGAACACAGAAATTGTCCGTGCAGCAGTTAGCAACCTCTGGTTATTTGACTGGCGCTAAATTCACTGATGATAAGGGAAAAACGTATGGCGCTGATACCAAACTTTCTGATTTGGGGTTGACTTCTGGAACGATTAGCTTAAACGGAGAAGATATCGAAATAGACGGCGATATGAGCTTGACAAAGCTTGCCACCGCTATGAAAGAAAAGGGCGTTAATGCAAATTATGATGCAGCGAATGGCCGATTCTTTATTAGTTCGAAGACTTCTGGCGCAGAAAATGAATTTACGTTGACTGCGAAGGATGCAGATGGATTAGTTGCATTAAAGAAGTTAGGCATTTATAGCCCTACAGACTCTGAAAAAGCCGAATATGCAAAGTTTGGCACTATGTCTGAAGAGGAAGCAACCAATGCTGCAAATGCGTTATATTTAAGAGAATTTCGCGCGCAGATGAAGTCTGAATATGATACTGCAACTGCACAGGCAAAGGCAGCTAACGAAAGCTTAAAGAAGTTAGAAGAACTTCAGAAGAAGCTGACTGATTTGAAAGAAGACAAATTCGATACGCCAGAAGCATTTGAAGAAGCTAAGACCAAACTGAACGAGCAGATTGCTGAGTATGATGAAGATGAACTCCGCAGAACGGCTGATGAGCAGACTACGTTAGCAGCAAGCAAGAAAGAAATTCTTGACCAGAAAGATGAGGATTTGCTCGCAAATGCAGATCCAGAACGTTTGGCAGAGGCAAGAAATAGAATTAACGAGCAGATGTCCTTTGCAAACTCGATGGCTTCAGTAGATGATGGTGCTAGCAAGGGCGCCTCTCGAATTGTTGGTCAGGATGCTATCATTTTCTTGAATGGTGCAAAGTTTACAAATGCTACGAATTCTTTTTCTATCAATGGCCTTACCATTGAAGCAACTGCAACCACTGACGTAGAGGTGGATGATGATGGTGAGTTGGTAAAGGATAATTCTGCGGTAACTATCTCAACTGCAGTGGATACTCAGGGCATTTACGATAAAATTAAGAATTTCTTAAAGTCATATAACGAGATGATTCGTTATGTCGATGGCTTGTATTATGCAGACTCTGCGAAGGGCTATGAGCCTTTGTCAGATGACGAAAAAGAAGCTATGACTGATAAGCAGGTTGAGGAATGGGAGAAGAAGGTAAAGGATGCACTTCTCCGTAGAGACAGCACGCTTGGAAATCTCTCGAGTGCGATGAAGTCTGCCATTTTAGGGGCCTCCTATACGGATGCAAATGGTAAAAAATATAGTCTGGCATCCTTTGGTATTGCATCCTCTGGATACTTTACTGCAGACCAGAAGGAACGTGGCACTTTCCATATCGATGGAGATAAGGATGATGCAGCAGTTTCAGGTAAAACGGATAAACTGATGGCTGCTATTGCAAGTGATCCGGATGCTGTTGTAGGTTTCTTCCAGAATATGGCAGATTCTTTGTATGAAACTATGACAAAGAAGATGGCTTCCTCATCTGTAAGCAGTGCTTTCACGATTTATAATGATAAACAGATGGCTAGTCAGTACAGTGATTATAAGGATCAAGTAAAAGACTGGCAAAAGAAAATAGAAGATTACGAGGATTACTACACAAGAAAGTTTACCGCAATGGAAAAGGCTATGGCAAAACTTCAGGAAAGCACATCTGCTTTGGCGGGACTTCTTGGCGGTGGTCAGTAGTAACTTATAGGAGTACAAAGATATGACAAATGCATCAGGCTTTGATGTCTATCAGCGTAATAAAATCATGATGGCTTCTCCGGCAGAACTGACGTTGATGCTTTACGAGGGTGCAATCAAGTTTACCAATGTCGCAATTATGGGTATTGAAAAAGGTAATATCGAAAAGGCACATAATGGCATCATGAAGGCAGAACGTATTATTCAGGAATTTCGTGCAACACTGAATCACAAGTATCCGGTTGCTGAGGATTTTGATAATGTCTACAGCTATTTGGAACAGCGTTACTTGGAAGCAAATATTACCAAGGATGCAGCTATTTTAGAGGAGATCCTTGAACATTTGCGAACCATGCGTGACACCTGGAAAGAAGTGATGCAACTTAATGCTACAAAGTCTGCACAGTAATAGAGGAGGCATCTGATGGACCAAGTAAAAAATTATTTACAAATCCTAGAGGATAGTCTTAACAAAAAGATTACTGTATTGTCAGATTTGTCATCCATAACCGACGAACAGACACAAATGTTGCAGTTAGACACTTTCGATGAGGATGCATTTAATGACACAGTTGTGCGCAAGGCAGAACTTATTGAAACATTGGATAGGCTGGACGATGGCTTTCAGAAACTGTATAATAGAGTCAAGGAACAGTTAGAACAGGGACGTGAGCAATATGCTACGGAGATTCAACGGTTGCAGACAAAAATCCGTATGATTTTGGACCTTAGTATGAAAATTGAACGCAATGAGTCTTCCAATAAGAACTTGGTTACGGCTAAATTCGCAGCGCTGAAAAAGGAAGTGCACCAGGTCAGAAAGTCTCGGGACAGCGCAACAAACTATTACAAGTCCATGAATCGCATCTCAGAGGATCCTGTTTTTATGGATGCAAAAAAATAATTTAAAAAAATTATAAATCGGTGTTAAGTTCCTGGGGCACTTGCCGATATATAATACAAGTAAGTCAAGTACTTACAAAAAACTATTAACTCGGTGGGTAACCACCAAAAACTACTACACCATCGCCACGGATGGCGATGTAATTTCAAGGAGGAAAATATTATGGTAGTACAGCACAATTTAACAGCAATGAACACTAACAGACAGTTAGGCATCACCACTTCTGATCAGGCAAAGTCAACCGAGAAGTTATCTTCTGGTTACAAGATCAACCGTGCAGGTGATGACGCTGCCGGCCTTACCATCTCTGAGAAGATGAGATCTCAGATCAGAGGTCTTGATAAGGCATCCACCAACGCTCAGGACGGTATCTCCGCTATTCAGACCGCTGAAGGTGCATTGAACGAAGCTCATGCAATTCTTCAGAGAATGAACGAACTTGCAACTCAGGCTGCAAATGATACCAACACTTCTTCTGATAGAGGTGCTATTTCTAAGGAAATCACTGCATTGGCTTCTGAATTAGACAGAATTGCTTCTACAACTCAGTTCAACACCATGAACTTATTAAGCGGTTCTTTCACCAGCAAGAAGCTTCAGGTTGGCGCAAGCTCAGGACAGGTTATTGAGATTTCTATTGATGCGATGACTGCAAATGATCTTGGCGTTGACGCACTTTCCGTTGGCAGCAACGGAGCTGCAGGAAGTGCTATGACAAAGATTCAGGCAGCTATTTCCAAGGTATCTGGTCAGAGATCTGATTTGGGTGCAATCCAGAACAGACTTGAGCACACCATTAAGAACTTGGATACCACATCCGAGAATACTTCTGCAGCTGAATCTCGTATCCGTGATACTGATATGGCTAAGGAAATGGTTGCATGCAGCAAGAATAACATTCTTGCTCAGGCAGGCCAGTCTATGTTAGCTCAGGC
>JAZUHV010000071.1:0-2618 GCA_045641925.1 Butyrivibrio sp. | reverse complement strand
ATGATAAATATGTCGAATGATACGTACCGCGCGAATCATTTGGCATTAATTCAAAAGGTTCCAACACCTATTACTCCAATTACTATTGATAAAGAAACCAGACATATTACTCTGGCATATTTTGACCAAAAAAGTACGGTTGATTATATTGGTGTTGTTCAGGGAATTCCCGTTTGTTTTGATGCAAAGGAATGCAATGCGGATCGATTTGCTTTGCAAAATTTACATGAACACCAATTTCAATTTATGTCTGATTTTGAAAATCAGAATGGTATTTCTTTTATCGTACTGTATTTTACTCATCGTGATGAGATTTATTATTTGCCATTCCAGGATATTAAATATTTTGTGGAAAGAGCAAAAAATGGCGGTGTAAAGCATATAAAATATGAGGAAATTGATAAAAGTTATAAAATTGGACGCAAGGGGTCTGTACTTGTGCATTATCTTAAGCAACTGCAAAAGGACTTGACAAGTCGCGAATGAGTATGATAAAGTTTGCCATGTTAACAAATTAGCACATTAGCAATTTACCACGCTAAAGTATAACGAAAGAGGATATTATGGATAATCAGTTATTGCATACACCAGATGGTGTACGGGACCTTTATGGCGCTGAATGCGAAATAAAATTATTGATACAGGAAAGAATCCATCAGGTATTTCATAATTACGGATATGCCGATATAGAGACGCCTGCTTATGAATTCTTTGATATTTTTAATAAAGAACGTGGTTCAATTGGCAGTAGAAAAATGTTTAAATTTTTTGATCGTGAAAATAACACCATGGTTCTTCGCCCGGACTTTACACCTGGAATCGCACGTTGTGCTGCAAAATATTATAGTAAAGTCGATGGTCCTGTACGTCTTTGTTATAATGGATTGACTTTTATTAATAATTCCAGTTATCAGGGAAGATTAGGACAAACTACGCAGGCCGGATGCGAATTAATTGGAAATGATTCCTTTGCTGCTGATGCAGAAATGATTGCTATTTTGATTGATGCTATTTTAAGTTCCGGTTTAAAAGAGTTTCAGATTGAAATTGGTCATGTCGGATTTTATGAAGGACTCGTAAAGGAAGCGGGCTTAAGTGACGAAGCAAGAAACGATTTAAGAACGATTCTTCGTAATAAGAATCTTTTCTTAATTGATGATTTATTAAAAGAAAATAATGTATCTGAAGAACTTCGTAATGCAATTTATGCATTGCCACAGACTTTTGGCGGCGTAGAAATCTTAGATCAGGCTGCTAAAATGACTTCAAATGAGGAAGCCTTATTGGCAATTGAACATTTAAAGACTGTATATGACATTTTAAAGGCATATGATGTTGCGCAATATGTTACCTTTGATTTGGGTGTTATGAGTGAATTGAACTATTATACAGGTGTTGTGTTCCGTGCTTACACATATGAAATTGGTGAGCCGATTGCCAGTGGTGGACGTTATGACCGATTGATTGGACAGTTCGGTTCTGACAAAGCCTCCATCGGTACTGCAATTAATGTGGACCTTCTTTGTCAGGCAATTGCGAGACAGGAAGTTTTAGTGCCAATTGAAAGCAAAGGGAAATTGATTGTTAACAAAAATAATTTGGTTAATGCAATTCAGTTAGCGAATTATTTTAGAAAATCAGGTATTCCTGCAACACTGGTTTCTAAGGACGAATTAGATGCAATGAATACCGAACGCTATGATGAAATAATTATGGCAGATTCTGCTGCCATGGAAAGGTATGGTCTGTAAAATGAGATATATTACGTTTGCACTTGCTAAGGGCAGACTCGCCAAGAAGGCTATGGATATCATGGAACAGATTGGCATTACCTGCGAAGAGATGAAGGATGAAAAGACTCGTAAGTTAATCTTTGTTAATGAAGAACTTGGATTAAAGTTTTTCCTGGCAAAGGCTTCCGATGTGCCAACTTATGTGGAATATGGTGCTGCGGATATTGGCATTGTCGGTAAAGATACTATTTTGGAAGAAGCAAGAAAACTTTACGAGGTATATGATTTGGGTATCGGCAAATGCCGTATGTGCGTATGCGGTCCTGAAAGTGCCAGAAGTTTATTACAGAATCATGAAATGATTCGTGTCGCCAGCAAATATCCTCATATTGCGAAAGATTATTTTTACAATGTTAAGCATCAGACTGTTGAAATTATTAAGCTTAATGGCTCGGTTGAATTGGCTCCAATTGTTGGTTTGTCTGAGGTTATTGTGGACATTGTTGAAACTGGAACAACCTTGCGTGAAAATGGTCTGACCGTGTTAGAAGAGGTTTGTGATCTTTCTGCCAGAATCGTTGTGAATCAGGTTAGTATGAAGATGGAAAATGAAAGAATCAGTAATATCATCAATGCACTTCGAAATTTGGAAGCATAGTGCAGAATGAAAGGAAAAACAATGAACGTTGTTACTTTAAATGAAGAAACAAAAAAAGATATTTTATCCAATCTTTTAAAGAGAAGTCCTAGTAGTTACCCGGAATTTGAGGGAAGAGTAGCTGCCATTTTAGCAGATGTTAGAGAGAATAAGGATGCAGCAATCTTTTCATATACTGCCAAGTTTGATGGCTATGAACTGAATGCCGAAAATATTCAGGTTACAGA
>JAZUHV010000070.1:0-3639 GCA_045641925.1 Butyrivibrio sp. | reverse complement strand
TCCTTACCGATGATGAGATCCGAAAACTAAAATCGGTATTATAAAAATTTTTAAATAGGTTTTATAAAAACCTTGACTTACGCACGCAAACTGTGGTATTATATTAAAGTACTTCTTAGGTGCGCCCGAGTGGCGGAATTGGCAGACGCCCGGGACTTAAAATCCCGTGGGTAGTGATACCCGTACCGGTTCGACCCCGGTCGCCGGCATTTGCTTATGCGTCAGTAGCTCAGTTGGATAGAGCATACGGCTACGGACCGTAGTGTCGGGAGTTCGAGTCTTCTCTGGCGCACTTTTAAGCCTGTTCATTTGAACAGGCTTTTTCTTTTTTACTGTTTCGCACTTGTTCGTAGTTGCTTTATTTACTGATTTCGATATAATTGACAATAACTACTATTTAGAAGAAAGTGTATTTATGAAGACATTTCCGATTATTCTTCCATGTCATTTTGGGCTGGAATCTGTTTTAAAAAGAGAAGTAATTGACTTGGGCTATGATATTGAGCAGGTTGAGGATGGCCGCGTAACTATCATTGGTGATGCAGATGCGATCTGCAGAACGAATATATTTTTACGTACAGCTGAGCGAGTTCTACTCTGTGTGGGTAAATTCCATGTAGAAACCTTTGACGAATTGTTTGAGGCTGTGAAAACATGCCCTTGGGAAGAATTTCTTCCTAAGGATGCTAGATTTTGGGTTACCAAGGCAACTAGTGTAAATTCCAAGCTGTTTTCTCCATCTGATATTCAGTCTATTGTTAAAAAAGCTATGGTTGACCGTATGAAAACATATTACGATGTTGATTGGTTTCCGGAGACCGGCGCGGATTATCCTGTACGTGTTTTCTTAAATAAGGATGAAGCTACAATTTGTCTGGACTCTACAGGTGACTCATTACACAAACGTGGATATCGCACGATGGCTGGTGCTGCACCTATTTCAGAGACTTTAGCAGCTGCATTAATTCAGTTAACGCCATGGCATGGTGACCGTATTTTGGTGGATCCGTTTTGTGGTAGTGGAACAATAGCAATTGAGGCTGCAATGATTGCTGCAAATATAGCACCAGGTATGAATCGAAAGTTTACTGCAGAAAAATGGACAAATATTATTCCAAAACAACTTTGGTATGATGCAGTAGACGATGCCAGAGATGCAGTGAATATGGATATTCAAACCGATATTCAGGGCTATGATATTGATCCTGAGGTTATTAAAATCGCAAAGGAAAATGCTCGCCGCGCTGGTGTAGACAAACTGATTCATTTTCAAAATCGACCAGTTGCTGAATTGTCCCATCGTGGACAATATGGATTTATTATTACCAATCCGCCTTACGGAGAGCGCTTGGAGGATCAGAAGAGTCTTCCGCCGATTTATGCTGATTTTGGAAGGCAGTTTGCGAAGCTGACTAACTGGAGTGCATACTTAATTACATCGTATGTTGATGCAGAAAAATATATTGGAAAGAAAGCTGATAAGAATCGAAAGATTTATAACGGAATGATAAAAACATTCTTTTATCAGTATTTAGGACCAAAACCACCAAAGAGGAAATTATAATTGAAATATTGGAAGACATTTTACATCGCAGCGTTTGCTGTTGTTGTGCTTGCGATTTTAATTAAATATCGTTTGTCTGTTCAGACATTGGTTATTCGGCAAGACAATCCGGAACCTGTTTTGGCTACAGATTGGAAGGGCTATGTAATGTCTTCTCTGAATGATGAAGGGATTTTATTGCAATTAGACGGTAGTACGTTTCGCCTTTTGCCGGGTGAGTACTATTTTGAAGACCAGAATAAATTGATGCTTTCAAAGGAATGCTTTCCTAAATATTTTCAGTGTTCTCTACAGGTATATCCGGATCGTACGGTTCGCATTGATAAGGGTATTGCCTCATTAATTGCTTCGGTAGATGGCTCAGAGGCAATCTATAATGAAAAGAATATTTCTTTAGATGCAATGATTGCTGAAAAGGATGATGAGATTTACATTCCTGCCGTGTATTTAGCAAACTATTTTCAATATCACTATGAGTGGAATTTTGTTGACGCAACGGCAACGATGCAGAATATTAAATCGGATGAGAAGATATATCCATATTCATATGATTTTCGTGAATATGGACGCATTGGTCTGGCAAAAAATCAGGCAGATTTAGGTACGTGCTGGGCATTTGCTTCACTATCTGCGCTGGAGAGTTCACTGCTTCCAACGGAGAACTGTTCGTTCTCTGTGGATCATATGAGTTACCACAATGGATATAATATTAGCCAAAAGGATGGCGGAGAGTACACCATGTCCATGGCATATCTGACTTCCTGGAAGGGACCTGTATATGAAGCGGATGACCCGTATGGAGACGGCTATTCGCCAGAGGGGCTGCAGCCGGTTTTTCATGTTCAGGAAATTCAGATGATTGATGGTAAGAACCTGGATGAAATTAAAAAGGCTGTATTTCTTCATGGCGGTGTACAAAGTTCTCTTTATATGAGTGTGCAGGATGCGGATGGGCAGAATTCAGAATATTATAATAATGAAAAGAGTTCTTATTGCTATATTGGAATCCAAAAACCAAATCATGACATTGTAATCGTTGGATGGGATGATGCCTACGATGCGGAGAATTTCACCACCCGACCGGAGGGGAATGGTGCATTTATTTGTATGAACAGCTGGGGTGAAAACTTTGGTGATAATGGATTCTTCTATGTGTCATATTTTGATAGTAATATAGGTATGCATAATATCGTATATACGCGCGTGGACGATGTGGATAATTATGATCACATTTATCAAAGCGATTTGTGTGGTTGGGTCGGTAGACTGGGTTATAATCGTGATCGGGCTTATTTTGCCAATGTATATGATCTACAGAAACCACAAAAAATACGTGCGGTTGGATTTTATGCAACAGGAGCCAATACGGAGTATGAAGTATATCTGGTAAGAAATTTTGAGGATTCATCTTCTTTAAACGAGCGACAGTTGGTTGCGAAGGGTAAATTTCAAAATGCAGGATATTATACTGTGGAATTGGGCAACGGTCTAGGCGTGAGTGAGGGACGATGCGCTGTGATGGTTAGTATCAATACACCAAATTCTTTGCGCCCGATTGCTGTGGAGTATGCCTCTAATGACGGTACAAGCATGGTGGATTTGTCCGATGGTGAGGGATATATCAGCTTGCATGGAAAACAGTGGACTCACGTGGAAAGCACACAAAATTGCAATATTTGTTTAAAGATGTATACCGATGATATGCCAGAGGGAAAGGAACAGTAAAATGATTTTTGCAACGACCAACGAAGGAAAAATGAAAGAAATTCGCGCAATTCTGGGCGAGATTGGAGAAGATATTTTATCTCTTAAAGATGCCGGAATACAGGTAGATATTGTTGAAGACGGCACCACATTTGAAGAAAATGCGTTAATCAAGGCAAAGACTATCTGTGAAATGACGGGTCAGATGGCATTGGCGGATGACTCTGGCTTGGAAATTGATGCGTTGAATAAAGAACCGGGAATATACTCTGCCAGATATTTGGGCGAGGGTACTTCTTATGATGTGAAGAATTGGGACCTGATTCATCGACTGGAAGGCGTTGAAGGGGATGCACGCAGCGGCAGATTTG
>JAZUHV010000069.1:0-5023 GCA_045641925.1 Butyrivibrio sp. | reverse complement strand
CGTCCATGTTTTCACCCTTTCATAACAGCACCGATTACGTCCAACTCTGCAGAAATACTCTTCAGATTGTCCAAATCGGAGCGCATATACTCTATCAATGCCTGAATTTCTTCCGGAGTAAATCCATTATTGGAAATCATTGTGCAATCAGGAATTTTTCCCTCAGCCAATCGATCCCCATCCGCAAACGTAACATAAGCGAATTTTTTACCATCCTTAACACAAATCGGTGAGATGGTAATGGTCACATCATTCATCTTGTTTGTTGCATTTTCCATGGTTTATCCTCCGATGGAGTGATTGTAACATACTAACTTGCAAATTTCCACAAAGAGCCACTAATTAGTGAATTTGCTTGATTTTTCAGTTTTAAACACTTACTATTAGGTGAGATAATTCGTTATCCAAAACTAGTTTTTTACGCAGAACTGCCATCTGGCAGAAACAAGGAGGTAAAAGATATGAATGAAAAGAAAAAATTCCAACTAAATGAAACAACACTTGAAATTATTGTAGCTGTTTTCCTTGCTATTACAGCACTTTGCACTGCATGGGCTACCTGGATTGGTTCTCTGCACGGTGGAAATCAGGCAACCAATTACTCCAAGAGCAATAATTTGGCAGCGGATGGAAACTCCCGTTACAATGAAGCAGCTCAGAATGTTATGCAGGATATGCTTTTATGGAATGAAATTTCCGACTTACAGTTAGAAGTCATCTACGCTTCTGTAAATGAAGATGAAGCGACATTAAGTTTAGCTTCTTACAAGCTCTACAAGAAATGCGATGAAAACCTTACTGAAGAAATGGCTGCAGCAATCGGTTATGACTTTGACAAGGCTGTTGCCGCAGAAGACGCTGGCGATCCTTCTACCTACATTCTTTCCTGGTTGGATGATGATAAGGCCTTGACCTCTCCATTCACTGACGAAAACTTTGTAACCTCCTATTATCAGGATGCGTTAGATGTTCTCGATGAATCCAATGCACTTCTTGAACAGGGCCAGAAAGACAATGCAAATGGTGATTCCTACAACCTGGTTACTGTGTTCTATTCCGTAGTACTCTTCTTACTCGGTATTGCTGGCACCTTAAAGAGAATTCCTAACCGTACCATTATCGTTGCAGTTGCAATTGTTTGCTTCCTGATTGCGACAATTTATATGTTTACCATTCCAATGCCAACAGGCTTCAATTTCGCAAGTTTCTTTAAGCATTAATTCATTTCTCATCACAGTCAGTCATTGATCAATGAAATTATTATAAGACCATGTCAGACTTTGACATGGTCTTATTTGTATAAGGAGATCCTATGAGTAAATTAAAAAATTTTGTAAAAAATAAGGTATTTCAAAATATTATCTTAGGCGTAATCATTTTTAATTCGGTATTAATGGGGTTAGCAACCTCCGATATCATTATGTCCAGTGCCTTCGGTCCTATCATCGAAGTTCTTGACTGGATTTGCCTTGGTATTTTTGTAATTGAATTAATACTAAAAATCATCGCCTACAATAAACATTTTTTAAAGGATGGTTGGAACATCTTCGATTTCATTATCATCGCCATCTCATTGGTACCAAATCTCCGTTTTTTCTCAGCCTTCCGTGTGTTACGTATTCTTCGCGTATTTAAGTCATTACGTGCACTTCGGGCACTTCGTATGGTATCCAGTTTCAAGAAGCTTCGTGTCATTGTAACTGCGATTTTCGAATCCATTCCAAGCATTCTATGGACTGGTCTGTTACTATTAATTGATTTCTATGTCTTTGCGGTATTAGGGACCACACTATTTGGAAAAGAATTTCCAGAATGGTTCGGAAATATTGGTAGAAGTTTTTACACACTGTTTCAGGTGATGACTTTAGAAAGCTGGTCCATGGGCATCTCCCGTCCTGTTATGGAGGTCTTTAGTTGGGCATGGGCATATTTTGTTCCATTTGTCATTGTATCCGCTTTTATCGTTATGAATGTCGTAGTCGGCATTGTAGTAAATACCATCAGTGAAGCAAATGATCAAATTAATCGTGAGGATTCAAAGAAAGACTCTATCGATGATAAGAAGTCAGATATCTCCGAGCCAGCCATAGTTTCACTTTCTGAAGAAGATAAACTAAACGCACTCAAAAATGAATTAGCCTCTATCAAGGAGCAAATCGCAAACATGGAGAAACTTCTATGAAGAAAAAGCTTGTATTAATTGGAACCTTTTTGTTTTTAGTTGGCGGAATTATTGGTTGTCAAAACAAAATTCCACAAGCATCAACCTCTGAGCCCCAAGTTACAGATTCCTTGTCTCCAACGCAAGGGCCTACATCTATTCCGCCGTCAGGTATGAACGCAGAACTATCTGACGAAAACTTTGTGCGTGTATTGGACCAATATGCAGCCAACGAAGACACTCTTGGCTACAACAAAGTAAAATGGGGAATGGAAAAAGAATTTCCAATTATCCATATTACAACTTTGGATGAACAAAAAATCCTCTCCCGAGATGAATATGTTGCCTCTGTAATTGATGTATTTAACTGTGATGAAGCCTATACACTCTCTGCCACGGCAGGCGTAAAGGTTCGCGGTAATTCAACGGCCGATCAGGGTGATGAAAAGCCTTACCGCATCAAGTTCACTCAAAAGCAGTCCATGCTGGGTTTAAACGAATCACAGGCATACAAAAGTTGGGTGCTGCTTCGCTCCTATTGGAATTTGGCTCCGGATTATACCGCATTCCAATTGGCCAATGTCATTCTTGGCGATGACTACTATCACTCCGACTGTGCTTATGTGAATCTCTTTATCAATGGCAAATCCTGCGGTGTTTACTTACTATGCGAGCAGACACAGGCAAATGAAGGACGCATCGAAGTTCACGAACCGAAGAAAGATGAAAATCAGACAGAAATCGGCTATTTGCTGGAGTTAGATAATTATGCCGGGGATGATCCTTATATAACCTTATTGCCTGGAGAAGCCGAATTTACTGACATTGAAGGAAACACCAGAACATTTTTAGATAAAAATTACTCCATCAAGAGCAAGATTCGAAGCGATGAACAACAGAATTTCATTGACCGTTATTTAAATGGTGTTTATCAAATTTTGCGGGAAGCTGTTGAAAATGAGGCAATTCTCATGTTTGATGAGCATTTTCAGGTTGTCGATGGAACTTCACTCTACCACTCTCCCGAGGAAGCGGTTGGAGCAGTAATCGATTTGAAATCTCTTGCGAATATGTTAATTTTGGAAGAAATTTGCCAGAACTATGACGTCGGTGAAGGCAGCCACTACCTCGCCATCGATTTCAGTCCCGAAAGCAAGTATCATAAATTGACCTTTTTAGGCCCTTGGGATTTTAACTGGGCATATTCAGAAGATGCGAAAAAGAATTATTACGCCTGCACCTTTCAAAAAGAAAACCATGGAGACCGCTCTAACGTATGGTACATTACTGCAATGAAAGCACCATGGTTCAGTGACCTTGTTAAAGAGCGATATAAAGAGTTTTCTGACTCAAAAGCATTAACTATGGTCACCGCTCAAATCGCAAAGGACTTAGAGCCTTTACGCAAGGAACTTGGAGATGAAGAGTCCTGGAAGGTTGACTGCGGATTACAAATAGTTGATTTTGTTAATACCCGAATCGAATATCTGAACAAAAAATGGCTTGCTGCGGAGTAATCCGCGCAAGCCATTTTTTCTCATAAAAACACCCGAGGTGCCGGTTCCTGTTTTTTGACGCCCAGCAAAATAGCCAGGTGGGTGTCCGCAATCAGGATTCTGCCGTCCACTGGCATCGCTTTCGCGGGTGGCTTGACATCGGCCTGACAATATAGGATTCCCTAAAGTCAAGTGTAGGATCAAAAAGAGAGGAGTTGTCGAACATCCCAGGTTGTTTTTCATATTTTTTATTGTCTTTTTTTATTACGTTTATCCACGTACATCGCAATATCTGCTTCGTCCAAAACCTCTTGGAAATTCGGATGATCCGCTAATGAACGAATAACTGCACCAACTGCAGCAGAAATTGTCACGCTAAGGTCGAGGGTTTCATTTTCCTTGGCCAATGCAGCTCGAAATTCGTCCAAACGAGGGTTTTGTTCCCTCAGGTCATATTCATCTATACCAATGATATAAAACTCATCTCCGCCGCCTCTGACGCAGATTTCATTATCTCTGCAGGCAACTTCTGCAGCTCTGGCAATCGCTGTAATTCCGGCATCACCAGCCTCGTGACCGATGGAATCGTTGATCATCTTCAGATTGTTCATATCAATCATCATGACAAACCAGGATGCATCGGAAGGAACTCTCGTCACACGATGTTTAATCCATCGTTCCATTCCTCGGCGATTCATTAAGCCAGTCATATTGTCATGCTCAGAAAGGTAGCGAACATATTCCTTCGCACGTCCCATCTCCAGACCATTACAAATAAATCTCAAATAATTCTTATAAACGGTACCAATACGTACCGGCGAATCCATATCATTCTGAAGAACCACATATCCAATTGATGCATTATCAAAATGAATCGGACTAAAATAAAACACCTGTGGCTTTTCATAATCTTCATCCAGCGTTGGAAGAATTCGCTTTACATCAAAGTAACGGTCATTACTGCGGCCGTAGAAAATATGACCTGGCTCTGGATTTTCAAGAACCTCCGGAGTGGAATGAATGGCCATATTCATTCTCTGCGAATAACCCTTGGTGCGGACAATGGACAAATCCTGCCAATCATCATTTACGCAAAGATAAAATCCACGGAATGGCTTAAGCAAATAGGTGGATCCAAAGATTTCACACATACAGTCAAATAAATCTTCCGTACCCATAAAGCGTTCCAAAATATAGCTTTCAATCAGAGTGGACAAAGAAATACCGATTTCATCCACTTCCATATTGTGATTTTCATCATAAAAAGATGCATCCATGCATTTGTGAATTTTTGCACGAATCTTTGTGCTATCTTCCGCACAGCCACAGCTGCCCGCAATACAAAGATTTTCTGAACCGGCTATGG
>JAZUHV010000068.1:0-5265 GCA_045641925.1 Butyrivibrio sp. | reverse complement strand
ATGGCTTTCCTCGTTGAAAATAGACATAGGAATGCCAGTGACGTGATAGTATTGCCTTATTTTTGTAAAATATTTATCTTTCCACATATTTTTGACCTCATTTTTTAAATTATGTCCCAATTATAACACAAATGTCTCATTCGCAATATACAATACATCATCATATGCCTTATAAAAATTATATAGGAATTTTCCTATCCAATTACGGAAGCTAAGGCTTCAAAGTCTTTTTACCATAGATGCGCCGTCCTCTGAAAAGGCGTATCTATAACCCTACCCCTGAAAACGGTCTGGCAATGCCAGACCGTTTTTGCATGTAAAAGCGATTTTCTTACCCCCCCAGGGGCTTATATTCCATGAATGTTACATGTTATGATGGCGCAGACAAAATGAAGGGGGGTCTTATTGATGAAGAGACTATTTTTATTATTGATAGCGGTTATGCTGTCTTTTTCGTTGTTTGCGTGTAGGGGCGAAGAGACACCTAAGGAAAGTGTTATCGTATACGGAACGACGGACGAATACACGGAAATCAATCCGGCGATCAATGAACATTGTGAAATCAATGTGCTGATTTTTAACGGATTGACTGCACACAATACAAAGAATGAAATTGTTCCATGTCTGGCAAAGAGCTGGGATATTGAAAACAATGGTACCGAATATACCTTCCATTTAAATGAGGGTGTTAAGTGGCACGATGGCGAGGCCTTCACAGCAGAGGATGTAAAGTTTACCATTGAAATGATCATGAACCCGGAAAATGAGTCAGAGAATGCTCCGAACTATGAGGACGTGAAGAGCATTGAGGTTCTTGATGCGAATACGATTAAGTTCACCTTAGAGGAGCCAAACTACGCATTCTTAGAGTATATGAGCATGGCAATTTTGCCAAAGCACCTTTTAGAGGGTGAGGATGTTCATACTTCCAAGTATTTCTTCAAGCCGGTAGGAACTGGTGCATACAAGGTGGCAGAACATGATGATGGTCAGTCGATTACCCTGGTTAAGAATGAGGATTACTTCCAGGGCGCTGCAAAGATCGACAAGATTATCTTTAAAATTGTTCCAGATGACACTGCGAAGGCACAGCTTTTGGCCAGTGGTGATTTGACCTTTACGCAGGTTACTCCTAAGGACGCAGCAATGTTTGAAGGTAAGTCTGATTTTAAGACCTACGATATGACCACCTCTGATTACAGAGGAATTCTTTTCAATTTCTGGAATGAGTACTGGACCAAGAATGTTGATTTGATTCCTGCAATTTCTTATGCAATCGATCGTCAGGCTATTTTGGATTCAGTAATTTTGGGCAAGGGTATCGTGGCATATGGCCCATTACAGAGAAATGTTTATAACAGTGATGCGGTAGAGAAGTACGAATACAACCCCTCTAAGTGTGAGGAGCTTTTGGTAGCTGCCGGCTGTGAAAAGGGTGCTGACGGATACTACTACAGAGACGGTGAGAAGATTAGCTTTACCATCAATGCTACACCGACTGATCAGGTTCGTATCGACATGGCCATGATTTGTGCACAGCAGCTGCAGGCAGTTGGTCTGGACGTAAAGGCAAATGTCCCTGCGAATGGAATTGACTGGGGTGGACAGGAATGCTGTATCATTGGCTGGGGTAGTCCATTTGATGCAGATGATCATATGTATAAAGTATTTGGCACGGATAAGGGTGCAAACTATAATGGATATGGCAATGAGCTTTTGGATCAGTATATGACCGAGGCACGCCAGACCAATGATGCTGCCGCACGTAAGGAAGCTTACGCAAAGGCATTAAAGGTAATGGCAGAGAATCCTCCATATACCTTCATTTGCTACATTGACGCAATCTATGTAGGACAGAGTAACATTAAGGGAATCAGCGAAAGCACTGTTTTAGGTCACCACGGCGTGGGAATCTTCTGGAATGTATGTGACTGGACCCTTGAATAAAGGAACTTATGAGTGAGATTTTAAAAATCGACAATTTATCATTAAGCTATATGACGGCCTCCGGTGAAGTGGAGGCCGTTCGTGGCGTTTCTTTGGACCTGAAAAAGGGAGAAGTTCTGGCAATTGTGGGGGAAAGCGGCTGTGGAAAGAGTGCGCTTTGCAAGACAATCATGAAGCTTCTGCCTTCGAATGCCATTGTAAAATCCGGCTCGGTTTTTGTGGAGGGAACCGAGCTTTTGGACGTGAAAGAGCGGGAGATGTGTAAGCTACGTGGCAAACTCTTTTCCATGGTTTTTCAGGATCCGATGACCTCTTTAAATCCTACGATGACCATTGGAATGCAGATTGCCGAGGCGGTTGCAGTCCACCATAAGAAAATGAGCAGGGAAGAGATTGAGGCGCGCGTTTACGAACTGATGGAACTGGTTGGAATCGACCATGCGAAGGAACGCAGTAAGCTGTACCCATATAATTTCTCTGGTGGCATGCGACAGCGCGTGGTCATGGCGATTGCATTGGCGGCAAACCCAAAGATTTTATTTGCGGATGAACCAACGACAGCTTTGGACGTAACCATTCAGGCGCAGATACTGGACCTTCTACGTGAGGTTCAGGAAAAACTGGGGACTTCTACCATCATTGTGACCCATGACATGGGCGTGGTGGCACGTGTAGCAGACCGTGTGGCGGTTATGTATGCGGGGAAAATTGTGGAAATCGGGACCGTAGAAGAAATTTTCTATGACCCGAAGCATCCTTATACCCTAGCGCTGATGCGATCCTTACCAGCAATGTCCGTTGGTAAAGAGGAACTGTATACCATTCCAGGTATGCCGCCGACTTTAATCAATCCTCCGAAAGGTGATGCCTTTGCCTGCCGAAATGAACATGCGATGGCAATTGATTATGAAATGGAGCCACCGATGTTTCAGGTGACGAATACACATTATGCTGCGACCTGGACGCTGGATCCGCGTGCTCCGAAAATGATTTCTGCGTTAGGAGGACACCATGAGTGAGATTATTGTAGATGTGTCTAACCTGACGCATAAATTTCCGCTGACGAAGAATATTTCGATTGATGCGGTGAAAAATGTATCGTTCCAAATTCGTAGGGGCGAGATTTTTGGTCTGGTGGGGGAATCCGGCTCTGGGAAGTCCACAATAGCCAGATGTGTGATGAATATTTATCAGCCGACAGAGGGGCACATTCTGTTTCATGATGTGGACATATGTGACCCAAAAGCATTTCGTGCGAATAAAAAGATGCTGCAGTCCAAAAGACAGATTATCTTCCAGGATTCTACATCCAGCCTGAACCCTCGTATGAAGGTGAAGGATATTATCACGGAGCCGTTGCGTATTCAGCATATTGCGCCAAAGCGCAAAACGTATCGAGAGGAAGCTGCTTATCAAATGAAGTACGTGGGTCTGGATGAAAGTTATCTGGACCGTTATCCGACGGAATTGTCTGGGGGCCAGAGGCAGCGTGTGGCAATAGCGAGAGCCCTTTCCATAGAGCCAGAACTTTTGGTAGCGGATGAACCGATTGCTTCTCTTGATATTTCCATTCAGGCACAGGTAGTAAACCTTTTTAAGCATTTGCAAAGAGAGCATGGGTTTACCTTCCTGTTCATAGCACATGATTTGGCCATGGTGCGGTTTTTGTGTGATCGTGTTGGCGTTATGTATCAGGGGGAGCTGGTGGAGGTGGCCGAAACGGAGCAATTGTTTACCAACCCGCAGCATGCGTATACGAGGGCCTTATTGTCCGCAATTCCTGTACCGGATCCACGTGTAGAGAGGAACCGCAAGGTAATTGTATATAACGGGGAGGACTGCCAATGAAGAAAGCTTATTTGTGGTCCTATTATGGGAAGAAAATTCTGCTTTTTATAGCGAGTGTTATTCTGTTATCCATTGTGGTCTTCGTGATTGCGCGACTGGCACCGGGCGATCCGTTATTGTCCTATTATGGAGACCGAGCAACACAAATGGCCCCAGAGGAACGGGAGCATGCCATGAACCGCCTGGGTTTAAACGACCCAATCCCGGTGCAGTATGTTCGCTGGGTGGAAAATGCAGTAAAAGGGGATTTTGGAATTTCCTTTAAATACAAGCGAGATGTTTTAGAGGTCATTGGCGCAAGAGCCGTGAACACGCTCCTTTTGGGCGGAATCGGATTTGTGCTTTTGTTCGTCCTTTCCTTACTGCTAGGAGCAGTATGCGCTTATCATGAGGGAAAGTGGATGGATAAGCTGCTATGCCGTGTGGGTACGGTGATTAGCTGTATTCCGGAGTTTTGGATTTGCCTGATGTCCATCATGCTGTTTGCAGTGTATCTAAGGATTTTGCCGGCGGCAGGTGCTTATTCGATAGGCAATTCCAATAATGTAGCAGACCGTGCGTATCATTTGATTCTGCCTTTGACCATTGTGGTAATTCAGCACCTTTGGTATTACGCATATATGGTGCGAAACAAGCTCTTAGAAGAGGTGCGTGAGGACTATGTCCTACTGGCTAAATCAAAGGGCCTAAGCAAGTACCAAATTATGTTTCGCCATTGCCTGCGAAGTATTTTGCCGACCTATATCAGTATTATGGCAATTTCCGTTCCACATATTTTGGGCGGGACCTATATTATAGAAACAGTATTTGCATATCCGGGAATTGGCTCATTATCCTATGAGTCCGCACAGTTCCATGACTACAATTTACTGATGGTTCTTTGCCTGATTTCCGGTGTGATTGTCATCTTCTTTAACATTCTTGGTCAGATTATCAATGAGCGCATCGATCCGCGTATGAAGGCGAAGGATGCCATGCTCAGATCGGAGGTGACTGCCGAATGAATGAAGACGAATTGTTTGTAATTGTCGGAGCACATGACACGCCGCAGGGTGCTGTGGAAACAAAGAAGTCACCTCTAAAGGGCAAACCGATTGCCTCCTTCATTATTCTGGGCTTGATTGTCCTTGGTTGTCTGGCTGCAGAACTGATTATGCGAAAGAACCCGACCTTTATGGATTTGGGGAGCTGTAATCTTGCACCAAATAAGGAATTTTTGTTTGGTACAGATATGCTGGGGCGCGACATTTTTTCTATGATTTGGTATGGTGGACGGTTGTCTCTTGGTATTGGATTTTTGGCAACAGTTATTTCAACGACCATAGGAATCCTTTTTGGAGCAATCAGTGGAATGGCGCCGGAGTGGCCGGATAGTCTTATGATGCGCTTCACAGAAGTATTTTTGAGCATTCCAGGTCTGTTGCTTACCGTTCTTTTGCAGGCAATCCTTGGTGAGGCAAATGTCATTAG
>JAZUHV010000067.1:0-4749 GCA_045641925.1 Butyrivibrio sp. | reverse complement strand
GTTTTGCCGCCTGAGAGGTTTTGCTGAGCAGTACTCTGGAGGAAACATTTTTAAAATTGTATTTCATCTTTTTAACCGCCTGAGCAGTTTTCTGCGAGTTCATACGGTCCATGCGCAGACCTTCTGTATGCTTTTGAGCCCTGGAAATAACGGATTCTGACTGTCCCTGAAACACAATCGGCTTCTTTGGATCTCGCTCTGGCTCCGTTTTCTTATTCATATTTCGCAGCTGCTCTCGAAGTGCGGTCGATGAATCACTCTTGTTTGTTGAATTTTGTGTCACAGGGACACGATGTTCAATTCTCATACGCAGTACCCCCATCCTTGAGTTGTTATCGAAATCCGTTTCGAATTTATGCGTAATTTTATCTCTATACGTTTATATCGGTCGATCCTTTTGATTTTTTAACCGGTCGGCTTAGGACAAATCCAAACACAGCTCCGCAAATACCACCAACGATATGCGTCAGCTGCGAGATATTATCTGACTGGGTAAGACCGGTATATATTTCCTGGCCAATATAGATGATTACCACCAAAATCATGGTGAGTGGAATTTTGCCTTCCTTCATGCACGATGCAGAAGTCAGAACAATCATCATAAAGACCAATCCACTGGCACCCAAAAGTGCCGTATGTGGAAAAATCAGGATATTCAATAAACCCGAAATGACCGCCGTGATGGCCATCATGATCAAAAGGTCCACACTACCGTATTTCTCCTCAAGCGCCGGGCCCAGAAGAAGAAACAGTGACATATTGCCAAGATAATGCGCCCAGCCAGAATGCCCAAGTGTGTGTCCAATCAAACGGATAAAAAACGGAAAGCTGATTGGAGAACGGTATACACAAAACAACAGACTGGTAGAAGCATCATTTGTAATTTTTCCAAGAATCAGAACCACCAGGGATACAATGGCAAAGCTCAGTACCGTTGGTGAATTATAACTGATTCCTTTAAATTGTATTTTTTTCTTCTCACTCATAACGACGTGGCCCCCGTTCTATTTGCGATGCAGGTCCCTTATGGCTATATGGATTCTTATTCTCACGCTTCGGGGTTGGTTGATTACCCAGGGTTACGGCTGCACTTACAAGAACCGTCACCAGCAGGGAATGAATCACCCAGCACGCAACCGGAATCAGACTCCACCACCAGCCAATGTGCAGAATAAAATGCAAGAGCAATAAAAGCAGCGTCAGTGCCAGCCACTGCATACGAAAGAGCATATTTATCAGTAAACTCACGAAAAACCCGTGATTCTTTGCACGTCGCATAGTAAGCTTCCTTTACGAAATTTTATAAACTGCGGTCGGCGTCGCAAACGGACCAACCAAAGTCTGCGTTTCTCTTACCTGTCCCAAAAGATCATTAAGTACGATTGGGCTTCCGTCCGGATTCTCGTAATACTGTTCCGGCTCGAAGGCCATTCCCAGACGCTCAGTGGTTACACATTCCTTCTTCACATTTGCAAACTCATATGCATTGGTATGCAACTCATAGCCCTCTGCGGTCTCTACGACTTCTGCGGTAAGCTTATTTACCTCGTCAACGAGTGGAGAAACTTCCTTTTCCCAAGCCTTCGCACCATTAAAATAAACATTACCATCGGACCATACCGGAAGATGCATATAGTAACGATCGCTCGCAGGGGAGCCCATACCACAGTATCCGTCAAACTCCTTCACCCACTCGTCATAGGTCATGTAACCATCACCATTGTACGCATCCGTTCCTACATGAACATAGTCAGTGTCCCAGCCATTTGGATTGGTTGCGGAATTCTTCTCCATAACATAGAATGCCGGATAAACCTCCTGCTGGAAGAAAATGTTGTTATAAAAACGCATATCCCCGTGAAGGAAGGTCATGAAGCCTGCCACCTCGGTGCGATGTTGAACGTGGTATGGCGTATAACGTGGGGAAGATAAGGTCTTCGCACCATTATCCGTACCGGTACCTACTGCTGTAATGGATCCACCAATTAAATTATGAACCACTGCCACGCCCTGTGTAGCTAACTTTAACGCACGGGTGGATAAGAATACATTGTGGTCCAAAAGGGTTGGGCCATGGGATACCTCGATGAAAATATCTTCACCATTGCCCTGCATTTCCGGTGAATATGGCTCCACGTCCGCGGTCACATTTGGCAGGGTATTGTCATGGAAAATACACTCTGTTACACGAGTGCCCTGTGCCTGCCAGTCGAGCCAGATACCTCTGGTGCAATGATGGATATGATTGCGGCGATAAACTACATCGATTGCCGCATGCATCTTAATTCCACCGATTTCTGCACCCGCAAGATTCTGCTTGTTATTAATATGATGAATATGGTTGTTTTCGATTACAGAGAACACGCCACCTAAATGTCCGACAATGCCGGTCTGTCCACAATCATGGATATGGCAGTTGCGAACCACATGACTACCAATTCTTTCCTTCGTCCAGCCCTCAATCTGAGCGAGGCAAATACACTCACGTTCGGTCTGAGTACCATCCTTAAACTTGGTCTTTAACCACTTGTTGTCATTGGTAGGCTGCTTATATTTTCCAAGAGAAATACCACTACACTTGGACTCATAAATCTCACAGTTTTCAATCACCCATCCCTTGGACCAGTGAGGGCCAATCATACCCTCCTGATAAGCGGTTGGTGGTGCCCACTGCGTAGCTGCCTGACATACGGTAAAGCCATCTAAAGTAATATAGCCAACGCCTTCTTCTACTGGGTAGAAGCATGCAGGACGTGCAGAAATTTCTACGCACTCCTCATTTGGATTCTTGCCCTGAAAGTTTGCATAAAATACGGTCTTATTTGCAGCTTCATCCTGCTCGCTGTACCAGGTATAAACCGTAAAATCAGGATCCCAGGACGGGCGGAATACTTCCGGATTCTTTACCTTCTCAAGCTCCGTTACCTCATAAAGAGACTTTCCGTTTAAATAAACATCGCCCACATGGGCAATGAAGGTAGCAATAAACCAGTCACCGGAAACCAATGTGGTGTATGGATTAAAATCACCAAAGATTGCATTATCCACACTGGCCTTCCAAACAGTTCCCTCTACATTTTCCCAATTGGTCACCAATTCTGCACCGGTAATCTTTGCCTTTAATGGCTCTACAGAACGGTAGATAATGCGTGCGTTCTCCTCACCAGCATGGATTGGATTCACATTCTCGCGATAAATACCTGGTAATACCAATACGGTGTCACCGGCAACGGCTACATTGGCAGCCTCCTGAATGGTCCGAAACGGTGCCTTCTCGCTACCGTCACCACTCTGTGTAACTGCTCCATTTACATAATATGTACTCACCTTTTATTCCCCCCTGAAATTAAATTGTATCTAAAGCCTGTGCCAAATCGGCAATCAGGTCTGCCTTATCCTCCAAACCGCAGGAAAGGCGAACCAGTCCCGCCGGTATGCCTGCAACCTCTAACTGTTCCTCCGTCATCTGACGATGAGTGGAAGTAGCCGGATTTAAACAACAGGTTCTGGCATCTGCCACATGGGTCTCAATAGCTGCTAACTTCAATGCCTTCATAAACTTCTGTGCAGCCTCGCGTCCGCCTTCAAGTTCGAATGAAATGACACCGCATCCACCGTTCGGAAGATACTTCTGTGCTCTCTCATAATATGGGCTGGAAGGAAGACCACTGTAGTTTACCTTGGTAACCTTCTCATGTGCTTCCAAAAACTCCGCAACCGCCTGAGCGTTCTCCACATGACGAGGCATACGAACATGTAAGGACTCTAATCCAAGGTTCAAAATAAACGCATGCTGTGGAGACTGAATACAGCCAAAATCTCTCATCAGCTGGGAAGTACACTTGGTAATAAATGCCCCTGCCTGTCCAAACTTCTCTGCATAGGTGATTCCATGATAGGAATCATCTGGCGTACAAAGGCCCGGGAACTTATCCGCATGTGCCATCCAGTCAAAATTGCCACTGTCAACAATTGCTCCGCCCACACAGGCGCCATGGCCATCCATATACTTTGTGGTAGAATGCGTTACGATATCTGCACCCCACTCAATTGGTCTGCAGTTTACCGGTGTTGGAAAAGTATTGTCCACAATCAATGGCACACCATGTCTATGTGCTGCATTTGCAAATCTCTCAATATCCAATACGGTCAAAGCAGGATTTGCAATGGTCTCGCCGAATACTGCACGGGTATTATCCTGGAATGCAGCATCTAATTCCTCGTCCGTTGCGTCCGGAGAAACAAAAGTTACCGTTACACCCATCTTTGCCATGGTTACGGAAATCAAATTAAAGGTTCCGCCATAAATGGAGGAGGATGCCACGATATGGCTGCCGCACTCACATATATTGAATAAAGCAAAGAAATTTGCAGCCTGACCAGAGGAGGTTAACATCGCTGCCGTTCCGCCTTCAAGCTCCGCAATCTTTGCAGCCACATGGTCATTCGTAGGATTCTGCAATCTGGTATAGAAATAACCTTCTGCCTCCAAATCAAATAATTTTCCCATATCCTCGCTGGTACTATATTTAAAGGTGGTAGACTGAATAATTGGAATCTGACGAGGCTCGCCATTGCCCGGTGTATATCCACCCTGTACGCATTTTGTATTTAACTTGTAATCACTCATGATGCTTCTCCTTTAAGTGTTGTTTATTCTGCCTAATATCATACCCCATTCCTTGAAAATCTTCCATAGAATTTTATGTAACAGTGTGCTATTATGTGGTTGCTAAAGGGGTATTATTA
>JAZUHV010000066.1:0-5746 GCA_045641925.1 Butyrivibrio sp. | reverse complement strand
TGGCTCACAGAACGACATGGCTACGATCCGACTTCTCATGAGAAGTGATCATGTAAAGAGCGGTGCACAGCAGGCACCACATAGAAGTTTGTTTAATGCCCTTGGTTTTACCAAGGAAGAGATGGCGAAGCCATTGGTTGGTATTGTTAGTTCCCAGAGTGAAATCATCCCGGGACATATGAATTTGGATAAGATTGTGGATGCTGTAAAGCTTGGTGTGGCTATGGCTGGTGGTACCCCGGTAGTTGTTCCTGCAATTGCGGTATGCGATGGTATTGCTATGGGCCATGTTGGTATGAAATATTCTTTGGTTACCAGAGATTTGATTGCCGATTCAACCGAGTGCCTTGCTTTGGCACATCAGTTTGATGCACTTGTTATGGTACCAAACTGTGATAAGAATGTACCTGGCCTTCTGATGGCTGCAGCAAGACTTAACATCCCAACGGTATTTGTCAGTGGCGGTCCGATGCTTGCTGGCCATGTGGGTGGTGCTAAGACTTCCTTGTCTTCCATGTTTGAGGCTGTTGGTGCTTATGCAGCTGGAAAGATGACAGCAGAGGAACTGGATGAGATGGAATGTAAGGCCTGTCCTACCTGTGGCTCCTGCTCCGGTATGTATACCGCGAATTCCATGAACTGTCTGACCGAAGCGATTGGTATGGGCTTACAGGGCAATGGAACCATTCCTGCTGTATATTCTGACAGAATTCGTCTGGCAAAGCATGCAGGTATGAAGGTCATGGAAATGCTGGAAAAGAATATTCGTCCACTGGATATTATGACAGAGAAGGCATTTATCAATGCTTTGACAGTAGATATGGCACTTGGCTGCTCTACGAATACCATGCTGCATCTTCCTGCCATTGCAAGAGAAGCTGGTGTGAATATTAATCCATATATGGCAAATGAAATCAGTGATCGTACACCGAATCTTTGTCATCTGGCTCCTGCAGGCCGCCATTACATGGAAGAGCTTAATGAGGCCGGTGGTGTGTATGCGGTTATGAATGAACTTTCCAAGAAGGGCTTACTGAATCTGGATTGTAAGACTGTGACCGGTAAGACGGTTGGGGAGAATATTGAAAACTGTGTGAATAAAAATCCTGAAATTATTCGTCCGATTGACGATCCATATACTGTTACCGGTGGTATTGCCGTGCTTCGTGGAAACATTGCACCAGATACCTGCGTGGTGAAGCGTTCTGCTGTTGTTCCTGAAATGCTTGTACATGAAGGTCCTGCAAGAGTATTTGATTGTGAAGATGATGCGATTGAAGCAATCAAGAGCGGAAAGATTGTTGCCGGTGATGTGGTTGTTATTCGTTATGAAGGACCTAAGGGTGGCCCTGGTATGAGAGAAATGTTAAATCCAACCTCGGCAATTGCCGGTATGGGACTTGGATCCTCTGTAGCATTGATTACCGATGGCCGTTTCTCCGGTGCGAGCCGTGGTGCATCCATTGGACATGTATCTCCGGAAGCTGCAGTCGGTGGCCCAATCGCGCTGATTGAAGAAGGCGATATCATTAAGATTGATATTCCGGCCAATACCATTAATGTGGATGTGAGCGATGAAGTGCTGGCTGAACGTAAAGCAAAATGGCAGCCTCGTGAGCCACGTGTAACCAGTGGTTATTTGGCACGTTATGCAAAGATGGTTACCTCAGCAGATCAGGGTGCCATTTTGGTGAATAATTAAGTAATGTGGAGTAAAAAGATATGCAGTTAACAGGTTCACAAATCATCATTGAATGCTTGAAGGAGCAGGGCGTGGATACCGTATTTGGTTATCCGGGGGGCGCAATTTTAAATGTCTATGATGAATTATATAAGCATTCCGAAGAAATCCGACATGTGCTGACTTCCCATGAGCAGGGCGCTTCACATGCGGCTGACGGATATGCCAGAGCAACCGGCAAGGTGGGTGTATGCTTGGCAACGTCTGGTCCTGGTGCGACCAATTTGGTAACTGGTATTGCAACCGCATATATGGACTCAGTTCCTGTGGTGGCTATTACCTGTAATGTTACCGTGCCATTGCTTGGTAAGGATTCTTTCCAGGAGATTGATATTGCAGGCGTAACCCTGCCAATTACGAAGCATAATTTCATTGTGAAGGATGTGGAAAAACTGGCAGATACGTTACGAGAAGCATTCTACATTGCTAAGAGTGGACGTCCAGGACCAGTATTAGTGGATATTCCTAAGGATGTTACCGCTAAGCTTGCAGAATATACTGCGAAGACTCCGAAGCCGATTGTTCGTAAAAAGGACAGCATTCAGGAAAATGACATTGCAGAAGCGATTGCTATGATTGAAGCTGCAAAGAAGCCGGTGATTTTCGTCGGCGGTGGTGCAGTTATTTCTGGCGTTCAGGAAGAATTAGCGGAATTTGTAGCTAAGGTGGATGCTCCTGTATGCGATTCCCTCATGGGTAAGGGTGCTTATGATGGCCGTAAGGATAATTATACCGGTATGCTTGGCATGCATGGAACCAAGGCTTCGAATTTTAGCGTTGTAGAGTGCGATTTGCTGATTGCAGTTGGCGTGCGATTCTCTGATCGCGTGACCGGAGATACCAAGCGATTTGCGGAAAATGCCAAGGTTTTGCAGTTTGACATCGATCCTGCGGAAATTAATAAAAATGTGAAGGTGGATGGCTGTGTCATTGGTGATTTAAAGGAAATTTTAACAGCAGTGAACCAGAAACTGACCCAGTGCGACCACAAAGAATGGCTTGCACATGTTATAGAGATGAAGGGGCAGTATCCATTGAAGTATAACAAGGACACCCTGACAGGACCTGCATTGATTGAAAAGATCTATGAGGTTACGGATGGCGATGCAGTCATTACGACAGAGGTTGGCCAGCATCAGATGTGGGCTGCACAGTACTATAAATATAAGAATCCAAGAACACTCCTGACCTCAGGCGGTTTGGGAACCATGGGTTACGGACTCGGTGCCTCCATTGGTGCAAAAGTGGGATGCCCGGATAAAATCGTTATTAACGTTGCCGGCGATGGCTGTTTTAGAATGAATATGAATGAGATCGCAACGGCAACTCGTTATAATATTCCAATTATCGAGGTTATTGTGGATAATCGCGTACTCGGTATGGTTCGTCAGTGGCAGACACTGTATTACGGACAGAGATATTCCTATACCGTATTAGAAGACCATGTGGATTATGTGAAACTTGCAGAGGCAATGGGAGCAAAGGCTTATTGCGTAAATACGATAGAGGAGTTTGAAACCGCTCTGAAAGAAGCAATTTCATTAAATATTCCGTGCTTACTGGATTGCCATATTGCGAAGGATGATAAGGTTCTTCCAATGGTATCCCCGGGAGCACCGCTTACAGAAACACATGATGATTTATAAGAACGAGCATGAGGCTACCGCGATGTGGTAGCCTTTTTTGTTGCGGATTATAGAATCTGCTATTTTTATGGTGCGATATGTCAAAAAGTAGTGGTAGCCAAATGAGACAAAAAGAAATACGATAATTTCATCATTGATTGAAAAGGAGACTGCTATGAGTTATAACATTCATAATCCGATTTTGACCGGTATGCATCCGGACCCTAGCATTTGTGCGGTGGGAGAAGATTTTTATTTAGTAAATTCGACCTTTGAATATTTTCCGGGTATTCCTGTGTTTCACAGTACCGATTTACTGCACTGGGAGCAAATAGGTCATGTGTTAAGCAGACCGGACCAGATTGAGCTGCCAAAGGGCGCTCCAAACTGCATCGGAATTTATGCGCCGACCATTCGTTACCATGATGGCGTATTTTACTGCATTGTAACCAATGTTGGCGATAAGCATGGACATGGGAATTTTTTCTGTACCACAACAGATCCATATGGAGAATGGTCAGATCCAATTTGGACGGATTTTGAGGGGATTGATCCTTCTATATTCTTTGAAGATGATGGACGAATGTTTTATTCCGGAACGGATAGCAGCATTTACCTTTGTGAGATGAATCCAAAGACCGGAGAAAGAATTGGTGAAAAGGTTCATATATGGGAAGGCTCTGGTGGAAATAATCCAGAGGGCCCGCATGTGTATAAAATCAATGGTATGTATTATTTGATGATTGCAGAGGGCGGAACAGAAGCTGGACATATGGAAACCATTGCACGAAGTGAGAATCTGTTTGGACCATATGAAAGCTATGAAAAGAACCCTGTTTTGACCAATCGCGGGACAGAAAACCCATTGAAGGCAATTGGTCATGCGGATTTGGTCCAGGATTGCCATGGCGACTGGTGGGCCGTGTGCCTTTGCAATCGACCTTTGGGATATCCGTTTAATCATAATTTGGGCCGTGAAACCTGCCTGGTACCTGTAACCTGGGAAAATGGCTGGCCAGTGATGGGAGAACAAACCCACGTGAACCAGAAGATGGTTGTGGAACGTGAACCATTGCCAAACAAACTCGATGGAACGCGATATATCGCTTGCTCGGACGTTTTTGATGATTTTACTGCGGATGGTTTGCATCCATCCTGGAACTATGTATATACGCCACAGGAAGGCCTTGTGGAGCTTGTTGACGATGGCTTGAAACTTCATGGCAATGAGGTGCCGATTTCTGCTGATGAAAAGAAGGCAATACTTCTTCGCAGACAGGAGCATTTCTGCGTGGAAACAGAGGTTAGGGTTATGGCGAACCCATCCGAGGATGGCATGGAGACCGGTTTTGGTGTGTATATGAACCCGGCGCATCATTATGAAGTGGTATTTGGCCGTTATATGGGCAAGGCGGGTGTTTATTTGAAGCGTCAGCTGGAGTCTATGAAGACCATCGAAAATTTTGTGCCATATAGTGGTGTGAATCTGACATTTAAGATGCGTTCCAACCGCAAGGTGTATGAGTTCTTCTTTGTAGATGAACAAGGCACTGAACACTATATGGGCGCTGGCGAATGCAGAAAGATTACCACGGAGTGCGGCGGTTGTTTTACGGGCAATTATTTGCATTTATATGCGACGAATATGTCTGCAAAATTCACGCAATATTCTTACAAGGGAATCACAGAAGAAGAGAACTTCTAAAGGACGATAGGGAAATATTTCCTATATTAAATTTTATGGATATTCTTGACTATTGTTATATTTTTGACATAGAATAACACTAATATATTTATTGCGTTAAAGCGTAAATGTAAAAGGAAATTTCAATCAGGAGGAAATTCTATCATGGCAAGAGTTTATAATTTTTCTGCTGGTCCTGCTGTATTACCAGAAGAGGTTTTACAGGAAGCTGCAGATGAGATGTTCGACTACAAGGGAAGCGGAATGTCTGTAATGGAGATGAGTCATCGCTCAAAGACTTATGATACCATTATCAAAGAGGCAGAAGCTGATCTTCGAGAGATTATGGGCATCCCAGACAATTATAAAGTATTATTCTTACAGGGCGGTGCATCCCAGCAGTTCGCTATGATTCCTATGAATCTCATGAAGAATAAGAAGGCTGGTTACATCGTTACTGGTCAGTGGGCAAAGAAGGCTTATCAGGAAGCTAAGATTTATGGTGAGGCAGTGGAACTTGCATCCAGTGCAGACCAGACATTCTCTTACATCCCTGACTGCTCTGATTTACCAATCACCGATGATATGGATTATGTATATATTTGCGAGAACAATACCATCTATGGTACCAAGTTTAAGACCCTTCCAAATACCAAGGGCGTTGATTTGGTGGCAGACGTTTCATCCTGCTTCTTA
>JAZUHV010000065.1:0-9839 GCA_045641925.1 Butyrivibrio sp. | reverse complement strand
CCTTTGCGGATGCGAGAAAAAGAACCCGAAGCCGCATCATACCAAGCCCTCTGAAACGGAGGCGACACTTAAGGATGCCAAGGGCCTGGCGGTGCTAAAGCATGTGGATACGAATCTGATGAAATTATCCCTGCAGTGGCTCGATTCCGAGGAGTCGGTAGTGTTTCCATATACAGGGGCAACCTGGTTTTACAGTAAGTCGGATGCCTCCATTTCGGCCGCGCAGCTCGCCATCGGTACAGTGGTTCAGGTAAAATATAATGCACAGACCAATGTGGTTTCTGAGGTTCGTATCGCATCGGATGATCAGCTGATGGAGAATACCCGTGTGGGCAATTTCTTTGTGGATGAAGAGAAACAGGCCATTCGTGTGGGCAGCAGTCTGCTGAAGTATGATGACAACACCTGCATTTTTTCAAATGGATTACCGATTCAGATACAGGAATTGAACAATTATATGGACACGCTCCATGTTTGGGCATATGGCTCTAAAGTAGTTTCCATTGTGGTAGAAACTGGACATGGGTATTTGAGCCTTTCTGGGGAGAGCTTGTTTGTAGGCGGCCTGATTACCATCGGCAATATTCTGGTGCGAAACATCGAGGATGATATGCTCCTGACAGTTTCAGAGGGAACCTATCAGGTGACCGTGGAGCATGACGATTACAGAGCGCAAAAGGAAGTTACCATTGAACGGGACCAGCAGGCTACGCTGGATTTTTCGGATGTATTGGCAAATGTGACGGAGACAGGAAATATTCGGTTTAACATCACTCCTTCAGACGCAGAATTATATATTGATGGAGAAAAGATGAATTATGAGGCCATTGTGACCATAAAGTCCGGACCACATAATATTACCGTTCTTTCAGACAAGTATGAAACCTTCTCAAAGACCTTTGATATTACGACTGAGTATCAGGAAATAACCATTGACCTGACCGGCACACAGACTCCGAGCGAAGAAACTACAACCATTGCCACGGAGACGTCTGCAGAAACAACCACAGCGGAATCCACTACGGAGGAAACGGCTCCATCGACCAGTATGGAGCAGAATACCACGGCTGAGGGCGGCGTAGTAAGCCAGAAGAATAAGGTGACCATTAAGGGACCAATTGGCGCGACCGTATATTTTGACAGCACCTTAAAGGGCAGTGCTCCGGTGACCTTCCCATTGGTAACCGGCGCGCATGTTATTACGATTTTGGAAGGAACGAGAATTCGTAGTTATTCGGTCAATCTGGCCGAAGGCGGCGATGATGTCGAATACGATTTTTCAGAGAAATAACGATATGAATCATTGTGAACTGAAAGCATATGCAAAAGTAAATCTGGCGTTGGATGTTCTGGAAACGCTGCCAAACGGATACCACGAGGTGCGCATGGTGATGCAGAGTGTTGGCGTGTATGATGTGGTTTCATTGACACGTACTACCTTGGGGGAAATTCGTATAAAGGTCAGCGATGCGACCTTGCCGGCAGGTCCGGACAATCTTGTCTATAAGGCCGCGGATTTATTGCGTAAGGAATTTGGCATTGCGGATGGAATCGATATTGATTTACAGAAAAATATTCCAATTGCAGCAGGCCTTGCAGGCGGTAGTTCGGATGCCGCTGCCGTGTTACGCGGAATGAATGCAATGTTTGCACTGGGGCTGGATGAAGAGGCGTTAAAGGCACGCGGTGTAAAGATTGGCGCGGATGTTCCATACTGCATCATGGGTGGAACTGCATTGGCGGAAGGCATTGGCGAGAAGCTGACCAAACTTCCAGTCTGCCCATCCTGTTATATTGTTTTGGCAAAGCCGGGCATCAGCGTTTCTACAAAATATGTTTATGACCATTTGGTTTTAGATGAAAATACACCGCATCCGGATATCGATGGAATGCTTATGTCGATTCATAATCAGGACCTTGCGGGTGTTTCTCTGCGACTTGGCAATGTCTTAGAAACTGTGACAAAGACCGAATATCCGATGATTGGACAAATAGAAGACATGATGCTTTCTGATGGAGCGATAAACTCTATTATGAGCGGAAGCGGACCGACGGTGTTTGGCATCTTTGACAGTCTTTCCAAGGCGGAAAGCTGCTGTTCGCATTTAAAAACGACCGAGTTGGTAAAAGATTGCTTTGTGGCGGATTTGGTGGAACAAGAGGTGATACTATGCTAGCACAGAAACTGAAGTTAAATATGGAAAACGGCACGTCTCTTCGCGATGCTGTTTATGAAACCTTAAAGGATGCGATCTTAACCGGTGAGATGAAGCCGGGAGAACGCATTATGGAGATTCCAATTGCGGACCAGCTTGGCGTCAGTCGTACGCCGGTCAGAGAGGCGCTGCATCGCCTGCAGGAAGAAAATCTTGTGATTATTCAGCCGAAATGCGGTGCGAAGGTGGCAGATATTACAGAAAAAAGCGTGCGGGATGCTTTGGCGGTGCGCACCACCATCGAGGAAATGTCCGTGCGACTGGCTGCCAGAAATCATTCTGCGGATGTGGTGAACAAACTGCGTGAAATCAATACAGCAATTGAGACAGCGGTTCGTGAGCAGGATATTGAGACCATTTTTGCCTGCGATAAGAATTTGCACCGCGTGATTTGCGATGCGGCGGACAATCCGGTGCTAAGCAGTGTAACGGCCTTTTTGGACGATTTAGTGCTTCGCTATCGAATTGAGTATGTGAAGTGCATCGAGGATTGTGGTCAGCTGACAGTGGAGCATGGTGAACTGGTGGATGCTATCGAGGCAGGAAATGAAGAATTGGCGGTTAAACTGATTCGCGAGCATATCAGCAATCAGAATGACCGAATCTGCTCCATGATTCGTAATAAAGTGGAACATCGAAAATTATAAATGATGGGAAGAATGCAATGAATAAGAAAGTGTGTGTGTCAATTCGCGGTCTGCATAATAGCAACCCGGAAGATGAAGATGACAGCATTGAGGTAGTAAATATCGGGACCTATGCCTTTCGCAATGGAAAGCATTGGGTTCGTTACGAGGAACCAATCGAAAACACGGATGAAATTTCCACCAGCCTTTTGAAGTTTTCTGAGCGGGAGATGGAAATTCAGACAAAGGGTCAGGTGGCGTCACATTTGGTGTTTACGGTGGGTCAAAAGAATGTAACCTACTATGAAACACCCTTTGGCGGGATGAATATGGGAGTGGATACTTCCTCGCTTGAAATTGTCGAAGAAGAGAATAAAATCACCCTGGATGTAAACTATGGGTTAGAAATCAATCTCGGCCATGTGTCAAATTGTAAGGTACATATTGAAATTATCGGGATTGAAGAAGGAAACTGATTTTTTGTTTGGAATTTGGACAAATATTTGATACAATATCTTTGGTCTGCGAAGTATGCAGATGCAAAGTAACTTTTGGAGGAATACGAATATGCCAGCAATGCCAGTATGGGCTATTATATTAGTTAGTGTTTTGGGTGTGGTTTTAGTAGCACTCATTGTAATTGTTATCATTGGACGTAATATGCAGAAGAAGCAGGAAGCTTCCAGAGCGGATATTGAGGCTGCTGCACAGATTGTTTCCATGTTGATTATTGATAAAAAGAAGTTAAAGCCGGCAGATTCTCAGTTGCCGAAGATGGTGATTGAACAAATTCCTAAGTATGCACGCTTTACCAAGCTTCCAATTGTAAAAGCCAGAGTCGGCTCCCGCGTGATGTCCCTGATTGCAGATCCGCAAATCTTTGATGCCATCCCGGTTAAGACGGAGGTTAAGGTAGTTGTCAGTGGTATTTATATCACCGAGATTAAGTATGTGCGCGGAAAGGTTGAGCCACCAAAGCCAACCAAGAATCCATTCAAAAAGCTTGCGATGAAGATTCGTCAGAACCAGACAGAAACCAAGGAACCAGAAACCAAGGGCAAAAAGTCTAATAAAAAGAAATAAGCTCGAAAATGAATAAGAGGCCCAACTGATTCGCTGGGCCTCTTCTTTTCAGTTTTATAGATTTTATAATATGAGTAAGTGATAGGGTGATTATATGATTCGTATTATTTTAGCAATGACATTTTTGGTTACATTTTTGATTTATACATTACCGGTTATGGGCGTACTTGCCCTGATTGGTATTAAGAATCCGAGGGTGAAGGACAGGGCATCCTTACGCATTGTGCAGTGGGGCTTTAAGGTTATTCGTTTTATTGCGGGAACAAAGGTAACCGTTATTGGCCTGGAGAACGTCCCAGAGGATGAGGCGGTGTTATTTGTGGGTAATCATCGCAGCTTCTTCGATGTAATCATCAGTTTTACCCTGATGAAGAACTGTACTGGCTTTGTAGCCAAGAAGGAATTGAAGAAGGTTCCAAGTTTAAGTATCTGGATGCGTTTTATTCATTGTCTGTTCTTAGACAGAAAGGATACCAGAGCCGGTTTGAAGACCATTCTTGAGGGCATTGAAGAACTGAAGCGTGGCTATAGCCTGGTAATTTTCCCAGAGGGAACCAGAAATACCACAGAGGACCCTTTATTGCCATTCCATGAAGGCAGTATGAAACTCGCCATCAAATCCGGTGTTCGCGTGATTCCAATGGTGCAGTGCAATACGGATAACGTATTTGAGAATAACCATTTGCTGCTGCGTCCGCGTCATACCATTATTGAGTTTGGCACGCCGATTGATGTAAAGAGTCTGTCTGCGGAGGATCAGAAGCATTTAGGCACATATATGCAGAACGTTGTATTGGATATTTATCAGAAGAATTTACCGATGGTATAAGAGGTAGCGAATGAAGGTTGTTTTAGAGCATTTAACAAAGAGATTCCCAAATCGAAATAAAAAGGAAGCAGATGTCATTGCGGTCAATGACTTTGACTTTGAAATCCCAGATGGCAAGCTGGTAGGCCTTTTGGGCCCTTCCGGATGTGGAAAGAGTACAACCCTCAATTTGATTAGTGGACTGGAAAAGCCTACAGAGGGCCGCATCCTGTTTGGTGAGGATGATGTGACCAAGCTTCCGCCAGAGCATCGAGGCGTGGGCCTGGTATTCCAGAATTATGCCCTGTATCCGCATCTGACTGTGGAGCAGAATATTATGTTCCCATTGCAGAACTTGAAGGGTGCCGATAAACTCACCAAGGAGCAGATGGCCCAAAAGGTTTTAGAGGCTGCAAAGATGGTGCAGATTGATGGGCTGATGGAGAGAAAGCCAAGCGAGCTTTCCGGCGGTCAGCAGCAGCGTGTTGCCATTGCCCGTGCGTTGGTAAAGAGACCGCATGTATTGCTTTTGGATGAACCACTGTCCAATTTGGATGCCAGACTTCGATTGGCAACCCGAGAAGAGCTTAGAAGAATTCAGAGAGAAACACAGATTACGACAATCTTTGTAACGCATGATCAGGAAGAGGCAATGAGCATTTCTGATCTGATTGTAGTTATGAAGGATGGTGTGGTGCAGCAGATCGATAAACCACAGAGTGTATATGAGAACCCTACGAATCTGTTCGTAGCTAAGTTTTTAGGAACCCCTGCGATTAATGTATTTCAGGGCAATGTGAAGGGCGGTAAGCTTTTTATAGGCGAGCAGGCAGTATTGGATACTCCGAATGCCGCAGATGGTGAGGTCTATGTAGGCGTTCGTCCGGAGGCATTTATTGTGGACGAGAATGGGCCATTTACCTGCAAACTGGATCGCATTGAGGTTATGGGACGTGATACCAGCATTTTGTCGGACAATGACGCTTCCTTAAGTGGCCGCATTCGCTCCATTGTAAGCACAGAGGATGCGGAAAGCTTAGAGGGCGATGCTGTACACTTCAGCTTAAAGCCTCGTAAGGTTTACCTGTTTGGCAAGGAAACAGAGGAACGCATCGTTTACTAAGCGCTTTATTACGGGAGAAAGATTATGAAGAATAATAATCTCAAGGGTTGGCTCTATCTTTTGCCAGCCGTCGCCTTTTTGGGCGTTTTCATGTTATATCCAATCGTGGACGTACTCATTTATTCCTTTGAGGAAGGGTACAATTCTGCATCTGGAACCTTCTTTGGGGTGGGCCTGTATAATTACCAGTACGTTTTACGGGATCCGTACTTTTTACAGGCAATCAAAAACACCTTTATCATTGTTATCATTACCGTTCCTACTTCGACTGGTCTGGCGCTTTTGATTTCTTTGGCGCTCAGCCAGATTAAGCCATTGCAGGAACTGTATCAAACCGTATTTTTCCTACCATATGTTACCAATACGTTGGCTGTCGGCCTTGTTTTCATGATTTTGTTTAAGAAGACACCGTATTCTGATGGTATGGTGAATGCAATCATTACCATGTTTGGCGGCGAAGGTGTGGACTTCATCGATGGCCCATACTGGGCAAAGATGTTTGTTATGTGCTTTTATACCATTTGGATTGTCATGCCGTTTAAGATTTTGATTCTGACGAGTGCGCTTGCCAGCGTTAATAAAGAATACTACAAAGCGGCGCGCGTTGACGGAACAGGAAGCTTTCGTATCTTTTACAAGATTACGCTTCCAATGATTTCGCCAATGTTATTTTACTTAATCATCACCGGCTTTATTGGATCCTTTAAGGCTTATTCCGATGAAGTAGCTATTTTTGGTACCAATTTGAATGCAGCGGGCATGAATACGATTGTTGGTTATATCTACGACATGCTTTACGGAAATAGCGGAGGCTATCCATCCTATGCATCGGCAGCAGCCATCATTCTGTTTGCGATTGTATTTACCATAACCTGTATTAACCTGATGATTAGTAAGAAAAATACGCATTATACCTAATGCGGGGAGTTGTTATGAATAACACCTACGATTATGAAAAAATAGAGCGTAACGCAAAGACCGTTCGTGTGGTAAAAAATGTTTTGATTTACTTCGCGCTGACGGTTTGGGGAGTCATTGTCCTGTTTCCGTTTTATTGGATGATTTTGACCTCCATTAAAAGTTATGCAGCTTACAATAACGAATATATTCCACAGTTTTTTACCCTGAGTCCGACCATCCAGAACTATTTGGATGCATTCTCTACGGTGCCTTTGGCAAAGTACTTTTTGAACTCCATCATTTATACCGTTGTTACGACTGCGGTGATGTTAGTTGTCATTATATTGGCAGCTTACGCCTTTGCCCGTATTGATTTTAAGGGAAAGAATCTGGTATTTGCAGGCTTCCTGGCGCTGATGATGATTCCTAACGAACTGGTAATTATCACAAACTTTGTAACCATCACAAACCTGGGACTTCGTAATACCTTCTCCGGGTTGATTTTACCAAGCATTACCTCCGTTTTCTTTATGTATCTTCTGAAAGAAAACTTTGAACAGGTTCCGGAGAATCTGTATAAGGCTGCGAAGGTTGATGGCACTTCGGATATCAAGTACCTTCTGAAGGTTATGGTACCAATCTGTCGTCCGACCATCATTACTGTAACAATTTTAAAGGTCATTGAATGCTGGAATTCCTATGTATGGCCGCGTCTGATTACGGACGATGCCAACTATTATCTGGTATCCAACGGTATTCAGGAAATTCGTGAAAATGGTTTTGGCCGTGAGAATATTCCTGCGATGATGGCAGCCGTTGTGGTCATCTCCGTACCATTGATTATCATCTTCCTGATTTTCCATAAGAAAATTATGGAGGGTGTTTCCAGAGGAGGTACCAAGGGATGATGAAAAAGACAATCAAGCGATTACTGACCGGTTTCCTGACGGCCTCCATGGTTTTTGGCGGACTAAGTCTGACAGGTTGTCATGGTGCAAAGGAAACTTTGGCATTTTCTATTCCGGAGGAATTTGATACATCAAAGAGTTATGAACTGACCTTTTGGGCTAAAAATGATACCAACAAAAAACAGGTTGATATTTATAAGAAGGCCGTAGCAGATTTTCATGAATTGTATCCAAATGTTACCGTGAATGTGCGCTTTTATACGGACTATGCGCGCATTTACAATGATGTTATTACTAACATTGCCACAGGAACGACCCCAAATGTCTGCATTACCTATCCGGATAATATTGCAACCTATATGACGGGTGAAAATGTTGTGGTTCCACTTGATGAACTGATGGTGGATACTAAGTACGGTCTGGGCGGCAGCGAAGTAAAATTCGACTCTCCAAAGGCAGATGAATTAATCGAAGAGTACAGGAATGAGGGCTATTTGAATGGGCATTATTACGCAGTTCCATTCATGCGCTCCACAGAGGCTTGCTACATTAATAAGGATTTTGTAGAAGCACTGGGATACACGGTTCCGGATGTGCTGACCTGGGACTTTATTTGGGAGGTTTCTGAGGCAGCGACTAAGAAGAATGCAGACGGTACCTATGCGCTGAACGGCCAAAAGGTTATGATTCCGTTCATCTATAAGTCCACCGACAATATGATGATTCAGTATCTGAAGCAAAGCAATGCTGGATATTCTAATATTAAAGGTGATATCGAAATCTTTAATGATACGACGAAGAACTTCTTAACAGAGATTTCTTCGCATGTGACGACCGGGGCTTTCTCGACATTTAAGATTAGTAGTTATCCTGCGAACTTCTTAAACGCGGGACAGTGTGTATTTGCGATTGATTCCACCGCAGGCTCTACCTGGATGGGTAGTGACGCACCATTGATGGATATTGCACAGGAGAATGTCGTACATTTTGAGACGGTTGTTCGTCCGGTACCGCAGGTGAATCCAAATGAACCTCAAATGATTTCTCAGGGGCCAAGTATTTGCATCTTTAATAAGCCGGATTCCAATGAGGTTCTGGCAAGCTGGCTTTTCACCCAATTCCTGTTGAGCAATGACGTGCAGATTGGTTATGCAGAGACAGAGGGCTATGTTCCGGTTACAAAAACCGCGCGTGCAGATGCGAATTACCAGGAATATCTGGCTCAAAAGGGAACGGATAAGGGAACGCATTATTCCGTAAAGATTGACGCTGTGGAAATGCTCTTGGAACATACAGAAGACACCTTCGTGACGAATGTATTTAACGGTTCTGCCTCTCTTCGAGATGCATCCGGCTCGTTAATTGAGTTAACGGTGCGTGATACAAAAAAGCAGATGGAAATCAATGAAGAGTATTTGGATGGATTGTTTGACACGGTGACGTCTCTGTATCATCTGGATCAAATCTCCGTATCTGCCGAAGGCAAAGAAAAACTTGGAAAACTTCCAAATGGATCGAGGGCGCTATTGATTGGACTTGGTTGTGTTTGGGTTGTTCTTGCAGGCGCATTTTTAGCTGGTAAATGGAAGGAAAAGCGGATGACGAAAAAGAAATAATTCCGTGATTTCCTAAATAATACTTGATTTATTTGGAAAAATCATTACAATACCTACTTGAAACACGTAATAGTGCGTGTGGGAAACAAATTCATTTATTTGATTAGGAGAGAAAAAATGAAGAAGAGATTATTTGCAATTGTTTTAGGTATGGCAATGGCAGCTAGCCTTGTAGCTTGTGCTGGTGGCGCAAACAACAATCCAACTACCCAGGCTCCTTCCCAGACTGAAGCTAAGACTGATGCACAGACTGACGCACAGACCGATGCACAGACCGATGCTCCTTCAGCAACTGTTATGAGCTATGCAGATTTTATGGCAGCTGAAGATGGTACCGAATGCACCATCGTTGCTTACGTTCAGGATAAGGAAAGCTGGTGGAATGGTGCTACTATTTACACTGCTGACAAGGATGGCGCTTATTTCTTATATACTATGCCATGTACTGAAGAAGAGTATGCAACCTTAACCGTTGGTACCAAGATTCAGGTTACCGGTACCAAGACTACTTACAGTGATATGGTAGAGCTTTCTTGGGCAGAAGATTTCACCGGTACTG
>JAZUHV010000064.1:0-1640 GCA_045641925.1 Butyrivibrio sp. | reverse complement strand
GCTAAGAGTGATGTTCATGCGATACCGGTCGTACTTTCTGTGTGCGATTCCATGAATTATCTTTTGGATGAATATGACCTTCGTCTGACCTTTGAAAACGCATATCAAAGCTTGATGAAGGACGGAATTTTCCTGTTTGACATGAAGACAGAGGCTTTTTATCGGGAGCTGGGAGATGCTACCTTTAGCGATTCCAACGAACAGGCTACGTATATTTGGGAAAATGCGTACGATGAGGTGGAACGTAATAATTATTATCAGCTGACCTTTTTCGTACGAACTGCTGGCTCTTTGTATACAAAACATACGGAGGAGCATACGCAGCATGCGTTTACGAAAGAGGAAGTCTTTCGCATTGCAAAGGAATGCGGTTTTTCCAGTGTGGAGCATTTGAACGAGGACTTAAGCGGCCCCGCGATAGATACCGCGGAGCGCACCTATTATGTATTAAAAAAATAAGAAAGAGTTGAAAACATGAAAGATTATTTGATTCGAGCAACTGCTGCAGGCGGACAGGTTCGCGCGTTCGCAGCATTGACCACGGAAACAGTTGAATTTGCCAGAAATGCACATGCCTGTACACCGGTAGTGACTGCCGGGCTGGGACGTATGCTGACTGCAGGTGCACTGATGGGCTGTATGATGAAGGGCGACAAAGACGTTCTGACACTAAAAGCAGAAGGTACTGGCCCTGTGGGTCATATTCTGGTGACTGCGGACTCCAAGGGTCGGGTAAAGGGTTATGCAGCCAATCCTCAGGTGGATATCCCGCCTAAGTCCAAGGGTAAACTGGATGTAGGTGGCTTACTGGGTGTGGGTTTATTGACCGTGATTAAGGATTTGGGCCTGAAGGACCCATATAGTGGCTCCTGTGAGTTGATTAGTGGTGAAATTGGAGATGATTTAACCTATTACTTTGCGACCTCGGAACAGACTCCATCCAGTGTGGGCCTTGGTGTACTGGTTTCCACGGAGAATACGGTAGCAGTTGCTGGCGGCTTTATTATCCAGCTGATGCCAGATGCTACAGAGGAGACGATTTCTGCCTTAGAGCAGGAGCTATCAAAGATTACGTCTATTACCGGAATGCTTTCTACAGGCATGACTCCGGAGGATATTCTAAAACAGATTTTGGGTAAATTGGAGCTGGAAATTTTAGATTCCATACCGGTTTCCTTTGCATGTAATTGTTCCAAGGAGCGATTCGCAAAGGGCCTGATTACCATTGGCAAAAACGATTTGCAGCAGATGGTGGATGAAGGGGAACCAATCGAAGTGAAGTGCCATTTCTGCAACAAGGCATATACTTATTCTGTGGCGGATTTACAAGAATTGTGCGACCTTGCATAGTGCTAAAATCAATTGACTTTAGCGAGTTGGTGTGTTACATTTGAAACGACGGCGATGCCGATCACATCTTTCTATATTTTTATGGAGGTATTACCATGAATAAGGGTACAGTTAAGTGGTTCAACAACCAGAAGGGCTATGGCTTCATTTCTGATGAGCAGGGCAAGGACGTATTCGTACACTACTCTGGTCTCAACATGGAAGGCTTCAAGACTCTTGAAGAGGGTCAGGCTGTAGAGTTCGAAGTTGTAGATGGCGCTAAGGGACCACAGGCTACAAACGTTACAAGA
>JAZUHV010000063.1:0-9676 GCA_045641925.1 Butyrivibrio sp. | reverse complement strand
CTTGGTGCTGTTGTTGCTGAATACAACAAAAACCATGCTGAATAATCATTTGAAAGGAAATGAATCATGAAAAGTTTGATAATTAATCCAGGTTCCACTTCCACTAAGATTGGTGTATTCGAAGATGAGACCTTATTATTCGAAGAAACATTACGTCATTCCACTGAGGAAATTGCACAGTTCGCTTCCATCATTGACCAGAAGGATTTCCGCAAGAACATCATTACTGCTTTCTTAAAAGAATCCGATTTTGATGTAAAATCCTTAGATTTTATTGTTGGCCGTGGTGGCTTATTAAAGCCAATTCCAAGTGGTACCTATGCAGTTACTGATGATTTATTAAATGACTTAAAGATTGGTGTTCAGGGTCAGCACGCATCCAACCTTGGCGGTATTTTAGCAAGAGAAATTGCTGATGAATTAGGAATTCCTTCCTTCATCGTAGATCCTGTCGTTGTTGATGAAATGGAACCATACACCAGACTTTCCGGTGTTCCGGAATTACCTCGTATTTCTATCTTCCACGCATTAAATCAAAAGGCTGTTGCCAGAAGATATGCAAAGGAAGTTAGCAAGCCATACGACAGTTTAAACCTTATTGTCGTACATCTTGGTGGTGGTGTTTCTGTAGCACCTCATAAATTGGGTCGTTGTATCGATTCCGTTAACGTATTAGACGGCGAAGGTTCCTTCTCTCCTGAGCGCGCTGGTTGTGTTCCAAGTGGTGCATTGATTAAACTTTGCTTTTCTGGTCAGTATACCGAAAAAGAAGTATACAAAAAATGTGTAGGTAATGGTGGCTTCAATGGCTACCTCGCTTGCAATGATTTCCGTGAAATCAAGAAGATGATTGATGCCTGCGATGAAAAGGCGAAGCTGGTTTATGAGGCATTCATCTATCAGTTATCCAAGGATATTGGTGCCGCTGCATGTACTCTTTGCGGTAAGGTTGACCAAATCATCGTAACCGGTGGTATTGCGTACAACACTTCCGTAATTGACGCCTTAAAGGAGCACTGCGAATGGATTGCTCCATTCACTGTATATCCTGGTGAGGATGAATTACTTGCTTTGGTTCAGGGCGGACTTCGTGTTATGAATGGCGAAGAAGTTGCAGGAACCTACTAATTTTACGAACTCCATAAATAAACAAATGGCGCTAATGCTTATACATTAGCGCCATTCTTTAATTAAAGATTCTATCAAGGGTTTCGTGAAGCAGTTTTTCATCAATCGGTTTCAGCAAATACCCTTCTGGCTTTAAAGAAACAATTTCAACAACCTTCTGCTTATCCGATACACCCGTCAAAAAGACAACGGGAATATCACGGGTTTCTGACTGGACCTTCATGGCCTTAAAGACATCATATCCACTCTTCCCTGGCATTTCATAATCTAAAAGAACCAGATCGTATTTACTTTCCTCTAAAAGCTGCAATGCCTTTTCGCCGGAAGTCGCAAAGGTTAAACTGTAATCGTTTCCCACGAGGCTCTTTATGTTTCGAAGCACCGCGCCATTATCATCCACCGCAAGAATGCGACGTTTTGTCGAATCCTCCGAGACTCCGCTGATGATGGCCTCATCAATCTTTTCAATGATTTCCTTCACCTTGATTGGCTTAAACAAAGTCATTGGACGACTACCGTGATATTTGTCTAAGAAGTTGTCATCTTCGTCGCATATGACAATCATTGGAATTGTAGGAAATTCTTCACGAATTTCTTTATAAGCCATCGCTGTCGTGCTGATTTTTTTTACACACAAATCAACGAAGGGCGAAGAATACGCATCTAACGACGCACCATATTAATGGTCAGTTCGCATCCATGAACATCATAGATTTTTAACAATTCATCCTTTAAATTTCTGTAAAAATTATCTGTTTCACCCGTTAGTAAAATAGTTTCCATAGCTTTCTCCCAAATATTTTAATTTGCATTATTTTTCTAACATATCAACCCAATTTAAAATAATCTGATTACATTGTTCACTGTCCATGTTCAGCACATAGGCTCTCAACTGTTCCAATAAACTCTTTTGCTCCGGCACATAAGAATACTCCTGCAATTCCTCCATAATGGCATCTGCACGGTCCATATCCAGTTCTTCCATCGCCATTCGCAAAATATCCAGTAACGAAACTAATTCATCCCGCTCAATCGTATTTTCCTGAGCATTTTCCTGTTCCTTTGAAATGCCAAATCCATCATCAATTGCAATCTTAAGAGCATCCCATTCTCTCATAAATATTGGCATCAAATTATTAATCGTAAAACCATCTTGATCTCTGGCTGCATATTCCAAATATTTAGCAAGACCAGCTAAATGTGCAGCTCCAATGGTAGCAACATTGGACTTCATAGAATGCACTTTAATGCGGAACTCATCCCATCCCTCCTGATAATCCGAAGAAATAAGATTCTGATAAAATCTTTGCAAGGAAGACATGTCCACATCTGCGATTAAGGAATAATTCTTAACAGATTCTATCAGCAAATCCATATTATGAAGTTTTGAAAGAGCTGCTTTCCAATCGACACCATCGATAAACGGTAAATCAACATCTTCCTCTTCAACCTGTACGTAGCTCTCCGTTTTCTTAACAACTTCTTTTCGGTCCTCGGAGATCAAAGAATCAATAACCTTTTCCAGTTGATCAGCATCAATCGGCTTAGTCAGATACTCATCAAAACCGGCAGCAAAATATTCTTCTTTTGCACCAATAATAGCTCGCGCCGTCAAAATAACAACCGGAGTATCCGAATTTAAGTGGTCATCCGATGTTTGCATTCTTTTCAGCGTTTCAATGCCGTCCATTTCGGGCATCATATGATCCATAAAAATAATGTCATAGGTGTGTTCACGAATCAAATCTAAGCATTCAAAGCCTGATTCAGCCTCATCAATAACGCACTGCAAATCCTTCAGCAAATTAATAAAGACTTTACGATTCATAGCATTGTCATCGACAACCAGAAGCCTACAATCCGGTATAATAAAACTCGTAGCATAATCCTGGTCCATTTCTGCCAAGGCTTTCAATCGTTCTTCCAAATTGCCCATTGGTCTTGCGTCAGCAATAGGTTGTACTACTGTAAAGAAGAAATTTGAACCTTCCCCGTAAACGCTCTCTACCTCGAGTCTACTACCCATTAGTTTTAACAGACTTACAACAATATTGATACCCAGACCTGTTCCCTCAATATTACGATTGCGGGATTCTTCGATTCTAACAAACTCTTCTGTCAGTTTACTAATATCTTCCGGTTTTATACCGATTCCTGAATCCTTAACCGAGAAGGTAATGCGAAGATTTTTTTCATCATCATATTCTGTCTGAATACAAAGTTTTACGATACCGTTCGGTGTATATTTTACCGCATTCGTAAGCAGGTTAATCAAAACCTGTTTCAGTCGGACATCATCGCCAAATAGAGCATTCGGAATATTCTCAGAAACCTCCAAAGAAAATTCCAGTTTTTTATCCTCTGCTTTTGGACGAATCATATTTACCACGTCGTTTAACATGCTAGCGACGTCATATTCAACCGGAACCAGTTCCATCTTTCCGGATTCAATCTTTGAAAAATCCAAAATATCATTGATGATGGAAAGCAAGCTTCGTCCGGCGCCTTGAATATCCAGTGCATATTTACGAATAGCGACATCCTTGCACTCTCGCAAAATCATCGTATCCATACCCAAAACTGCATTAATTGGTGTACGAATCTCATGCGACATATTAGCCAAAAATTCACTCTTAGCTTTATTGGCAACATTTGCTTCTTCACGGGCCTGAATTAGTTTCTCGTTGGTCCTGTGGATTTCTGTAATATCACTTAAGGTATAAGCCGAACATATAACGCTATCCCCTTGCTTAATACTGGATTTTTTTATCTGATAAAAACGATTTTGAAAGCAATAGTCCTTTCCGGTATAAAACAAATTCTTAATCGTATCGAGTTCTGAAATTAGTTCTGTAGCCTTAAGCGATGCAGTGATCTGTCGAAATTTTCGATTGGAATAAATTACATCACCGCTTTCGTTAATAATACAGATTGGGTCCTGTAAATTTTCAATCAAATCCTCTCGTGCAGAATCCAGTGGACTTATAATATCAAATCGGTAGATGGCATAATACATAATGACCACCTGTAATAAGTATCCTGTCGCGGTCGGATCATAGCCCTTTGTAATACCGGAATTCCATACAAGAATTGCCACAAAGGATATAAGGGGAACGGCCAATACTAAAAGGATTTTTTTACGGGTCAAATTATCTTTATACTTAATCAATTTCACGGCGCATACAGCGACCATTGCAATCAAATAAATAAATGTCAGTCCCATAAAGACGTAGTAGAAAATACCATGTTCTAGTACCAGATGGTCAAACATCCCTTCATGAACAAAATCCACCGAGGTATAGTACAATTTATGATAGTCAGAAGTCCATACAAGAGCTACTATGGCAAAGCTACTAATACTCAAAGGATATGTAATAATTCTTTTTACACGATAGCCAACAAAGGTTAGGATAAAAATAAAGATAAAAATCAATGCTGTCATTTTTCCTAAATAAGAAAAGCGCACGGCAACAATAGCGGCTTCCTTTGTTTTTGCGAGCATTTCGAACAAATAACCGGTTTGATTAATCAGTAATGCTGCGCATAGGAATATCATAACACGCATCAAATCACTTTTTGGGCGGCGAAATAAAGCATACAAAAGAATAACAATCAAAACGATACTAATTACCTGGATTGCAATCAACACAGGATACATGGGGCATTCTCCTTCAAATTTCTAATTAACGAAAATAATGTTCTTGAATGGCAATTTCCTTCGCCTGCTTTCGTGAAGAAACACCAAACTTAATAAATATATTTTTCAAGTGAAATTTAACCGTATTTACAGAACAATCTAAAAACGATGCAATTTGCTCGTTGGAGCGGTCATCCACAATCAGGCTTAACACCTCTAGTTCGCGTTCTGTCAGTTTCGGATATTTATGCTTATGATTCTTTAAATATACCGGGTACAATAACGACATTTGCTTAGAAGCTTTTTTAACATCCTGTAAAAATGGAACTTGATCATTTGATTTTTCAAGGGTTCGCAGATAACGCTTCGTTAGCAAATAAATCGCTTCGCCTTCATCCGCCAACAAGCGAATCAATCCACGATTTCTTGCAATTTCAATGCAATTCTCAAACCAACGAAAAGCATCCTCTGTATGACCGCTAGCATCCAGGCACATTGCCATTAGCATGTACAATTCGCACAATTCCATAAAACGATTATTGCTATTTAAAACATTTTGCAAGGAATCCAAAAGGTTTTCAGCCGCCAAATAGCGTCCCTGCATATAATAAATTCTGGCTTTAATAAAATAACAAAAGGTATCCTCCAGACGAATTTCAGAAAATTCATTTGGTGCCTCATTATTCACCCAGGAGTTAATAACCTCCCAATCATCGTCGTATAACGCACACCAGGCAGCCAGTGCCACATAATTCTGAATCAATCGTTCGTTCTTGGATGCGTATATGCGCGACTTCATTCCATTCACCATCGGAAAGATTGCCGGTGCTTGTCCTGTAACAATCATAATGCACATTTGAATATATCTGGCCGATAGCCAAGCCTCTTCATATCCATTTTGTTCAAGGAAAGCCAATGCACTGTTAACCAAAACCAAAGCCTGATAGCAATCATTTTTTTGATAATGGATTTCTGAAAATATAATCTTTATTAAATTCTGTCGAATAGAATTTTCTTCTTGTGCATATTTCTCTAGAAGAGTTTCTTTCTTGCAAAGAAGTTCCTCACTAAGTTCCGAAAAATCAAATGCACCATTAATTACGCTCATACGATCAGCCGTAGCGTTCGTAGGCTTTTGCATAATATCATCTAAAATATAATCCAAGTCTTGCATCAACGACTTCACTCTCCTACCCAAATCAAAAAAAACAGCGACAAAAAAATAACTAAATAAAAAAAAATAACCGATTAACACTCAATAATTCAAACCTAATTTATCACAAAAAATTATTTACGTAATTCACTCCAAACACTCACCCGTTTATCCTACCCAAACATAAAATTACGAGCAATGAAGTCGAACTCCATTGCTCGTAAAATTTTGTCTTATGAATTTTCAACTACAATCATCTGCGTATATGGAATATTCGGGTAAACATTTATCGTAAATACCGTTACTCCTTCTTCTGCATATACTTCTAAAATACCGGCATCATAAATCAATGTCAAATCACAGGCACCAATCATATGTCGTTTGGCGATGTGCAAATCCCTTGCAAGGTTCTCTTTAATCAGTCCAAACTGCGGTGATGAAGCATACCGGCAATCTACGGAAATATCATGCTCTGTAACTTCAATCAGAATTTCTTCATCAGATCCATTACAGATTCGAATCGTGCCTTCAACATCAATACGCGTTTTTGCCAAAAATGGAACCATCGGATTAAAGACAACGGAATCGTTGGCCGGTACTTCCTTAACCATACGATATTCACCCGTCAGATATGGTTTCATAGCTAAGCGAAGTCCCGTACTAGTGCGTACCAGAGACACCTGTCTGGCCATTGTCATCTTTCCCTTGCAGACACCGGAAATCGTAGGTCTATCATCAACTGTAGGCCAGAATTCTGCCCATCCAATCATAACCTGTGTTTTTGGTTCCTTCTGCTCACGATAAAAAGTGGTCATCGCATAATTATCAGTACCATAATCTAATACAGATGGTTCCGCCAAAACCTGTGTGTCAATAAACTGTTCGCCATCAAAACGACCGACAAAATATTGCATCACATGATCAACACGATATTCCTTCCAGGTCAGATCAAAGTCTGCAGAAACATGCTCCACATCCAAAATCATACTCATGGTAAGAATAAACCGCTCAGAATCTCCTTCCATCAAGGAGAAGCAATCCGGGCATTCACAGATTCCGGCAAAACCATATTGAGATGGATCAAATTCGCTGCACTTCTTCCAATGCAGTAAATCCGAAGAAACATAAAACCCAATCCTTCTGCCTTCAGAAATCACCATATTATAATCGCCTTTAGGGCCTTTGAACACTTTCGGATCCCGAAAATCCTTAAGGTTTTCCGTATTACGTATCACTGGATTCTGTTCATATCGGGTAAAGGTCTTATAATCCAAGCTATAAGCAACACACTGTTCTTCTAACCCGTTTGAAGGATGATGTGCCGTATAGAATGCGAGCAGAGCAGGTTGTTCCTTCGTCCCCAAATTGGAAACATTATCCACATCCAGATAGCAGGACCCGGAAAAAACATATTCATCTTCCAAAGGCGCTATCGCAATCGGTTCATGCTCCCAGTGAATCAAATCACGGCTTTTCGCATGCCCCCAATGCATAGGGCCCCACTGAATATCATTTGGATAATGCTGATAAAACAAATGATAAACACCATTTACAAAAATCGCACCATTGGGATCATTCATCCAGCCTCTTGGTGTTGTAAAATGTATTTGCGGTCTTCTCATAGAATCTCCTAAGCTTATTCTTCCACTGCGTCCATGGTTTTCATGGTAAGTTCCTGACTTTTTATAGAAACCTTTGTATTTGGCGCTACAGAGCATGTTATAGAAGTATTACCTCCAATAACACATCCTTTGCCAATGACGGTCTCACCGCCCAAAATTGAGGCTCCTGAATAGATTGTAACCTGATCTTCAATTGTTGGATGTCTCTTTACTCCAGTCAGAACATGTCCCCCGCGGGTTGAAAGAGCTCCGATTGTAACCCCCTGATAAATTTTTACATGTTCACCAATAATTGTCGTTTCACCGATAACTATGCCAGTTCCATGATCAATAAAGAAATATTTGCCGATTGTAGCACCTGGGTGAATATCAATACCAGTCTTTGAGTGTGCCTCCTCCGTCATCATTCGAGGCAAAATTGGAACATTAAGCTGGTACAATTCATGTGCAATACGGCTAACGGTAATTGCATAAAGCCCAGGATAGCACAGAATAATTTCATTATAATTAAATGCTGCTGGATCCCCATCAAAAGTAGCTTCCACATCCGTCTGAATATATTCGCGAATTTTCGGAATGCGCTTAAAAAATTCGACGCAAATTTTTCCTGCTTCATCGCTTAATATAGAAAAATCCAAATCCTTAAAATCATCCTTTTGACGAAGTGCAACACCAACCTGACGGTTTAGATTAAACATAACATCTTCTAAAAGCACCGTCATTTGACTGTCAACATTATAAAATCGATAATTCGCCTCACGATGAAATCCTGGAAAAATAATACGAACCAATTTTTGTAGAATATCACTGACAATTTTACTGTCTGGCTGATAGAAAGTTTCTACCTGGTCTATAGTACGATTCTTTTTATAGTCATTGAGGATTGTATCAATAAGGTCAGGCATTTCGTTTTCAATAGAAAAACTCATAATTATTCTCCGTCTTCGAAATCATAGTCGCCATCATAGCGCTCTCTGAATAATGCAAATACTTTTTCCAAAATATCTTCATCCTCAACATCCAGATAGGTTTCTTCTTTTCCCTTAACGACCTCGAGAATTAAGACACCATCTTCTTCGTCATCATCTGATTCCAATGGCAATAAAACAACGTAATCTTTTTTTTCATAAGAAACGAGGTCCAAAAATTCAAATTCCACATCGTTTCCTTCATCGTCTGTTAATGTAACAATAGACTCCTCTAAATCATTTTCATTATTCATTTCTGACATATTTATTCTCCTTCTACATAAACATATTTTGCAATAATCTTTTCAAGTTCCATAGGAATAACTGGCTTAGCCAGGAAATCATCAAATCCAATTGCCAGGTATTTATCCTTGGCTCCACCGATTGCATTTGCTGTCAGCATAACAACAGGCGTTTCCTTACAAGGGTAATCCGCATAGGTTTTCATCGTTTGGAAGGTTTCTACACCGTCCATTTCCGGCATCATATGGTCCAGGAAAATGATGTCAAAATATTCTTTTTGAACAAGCTCTAAGCATTCTTTTCCACCGGCAGCCTCTGTTACGGAAATTTCTGTTTGCTTTAACAGTCCACGAATTACCTTACGGTTAATAGCATTATCATCTACAACCAGAATCTTTTTATCTGGTGCCGAAATCGCTGCAACATATTTTTCCAATTGTTTTTTCTGCTTCTCCTGTTCAACAGCAGGTGTACGCTTAACAATCTTCTGCTTAATCGTAAATTTAAAGATGCTTCCCTTGCCATATTCACTCTCTATCACAAGTTCACTATCCATAATTTTCAAAATTTGTGCAACAATATTTAGGCCAAGACCGGTTCCCTGAATGGAATGGTTCTTTATTTCTTCGACACGTTCAAATGCATCGCAGAGTTTCGGAATATCTTCTTTTTTAATTCCAATTCCGGTGTCCGAAACGATAAAGGTTAATTCTGCATCGGATTCGCCCAATACACATTCCACCTTCATACGGACTTCACCTTCATTGGTGTACTTAGCCGCATTGGTCAATAAATTAATAATTATTTGTTCCAATCGAACAGCATCACCATATAATACAGAAGGCAGGTCCGGTGAAATATCTAAATAAAAATCTATTCCTTTGGCTTTCGTTCGAACTTCAATCATATGCTGCAAATTACGAAT
>JAZUHV010000062.1:0-2022 GCA_045641925.1 Butyrivibrio sp. | reverse complement strand
AGGGTCTAAACCACCGGAAAGGGTACGACCACTCGGGCTGATTACGATATTATATGCTCTGGTCAATCGGGTAATGGAATCTAATAAAATGCAGACATCCTGGCCATGCTCAACCAGTCTCTTTGCACGCTCGATTACCATCTCGGAAACTCTTTTATGATGCTCCGGTAATTCATCGAAGGTGGAATAAATCACTTCCACATTTTCACCGGTAATGGATTCCTTAATATCCGTAACTTCTTCTGGACGTTCGTCAATCAGAAGAATAATCAAATGCATTTCTTTATTGTTTGTCGTAATGGAATTTGCAATCTGCTTTAACAGAGTAGTTTTTCCTGCCTTTGGCTGGGATACAATCATACCTCTTTGTCCCTTACCAATTGGGGAAATCAAATCAACAATACGCATTGCCGTGGAGCTGGTCGATAATTCCAGGTGTAAACGCTCATCAGGAAAAATCGGTGTCAGTTTATCAAAGGAAGTACGCTTTGCAGTTTCCTGCAACGTGTATCCATTGACGCTGCGGATAAAAATCAGTGCAGAAAATTTCTCTGTAGGACTCTTGATCTTTTTACTACCGACAATAATATCGCCCGTCTTTAGGCCAAAGCGTTTAATGGTGGCCGGTGCCACGTATACATCGTTCTCGCCAGGCATATAATTTGCACATCGTACAAATCCATATCCTTCCGTTAGAACCTCTAAAATTCCGTTCACCTCAGAGGTTTTGTCCACCTGGGTTGGATCAAATTCCTGTTTATAAGGATCATCCGGTGCAGATGCAACTACAACCTTTCGGTCTTCCTTTGCCGGTGCCGCAGGTGCAGTTTTTTCTTCCGCATCAGCCAGGGCCTCTTCAGACTTTTTCGTTACTCTGCGGGTACGCTTCGGTTTGTCCGTTTCACTTTTTGGAGCAGCTGCAGTCTTTTCTTCCTCACTAGCTGCTACTAGGATGGCTTCAATCAAAGCATCCTTTTCCATGCTTTCGAAGTCTTTTACCTGCTTATCCAATGCTATTTGCTTTAATACATCAACTGGGAGTGTTTGTAATTTTTCTCTCATATTCACCTCATAAAACACGCTATTGAGATTCCGAATCGCCCATCAGCTTCTTAATGATGAATTCATAAATGTCCGAGCTTTCCTGTTTCCAACGCATACACATCTGATCCGCGACCTCCTCGTCTGGTACGGTTACGGTCAAATCCACCAGGGTAGCATTTCGTTCCTTCACGCAGCAATGCACTGCGAACTCACCGTTATTGGTCAAATATGACTCGGACAGAATGTTTGCTGCCTGCTTTAATTCATATTTGTTACGTCTCAGGTACTCATTGATTTCTGCCTTAATATCATCGGAAATTTTATTTCCGAAATATTCGAGCATCTCCATGCCCTGGTCGGTCAATGCATAGCTGGTATTGCTGCGGTTACTTTCCACATCAATCAGGCCGTCGGCCTGCAAAACATCAATCACCGTTAAGATGGTTGGATAATCCGTCAACCCAGACTCATTAATATAACCAATCACCGTTGCATTGCTTAACGGAAAATCCACGCGGTCCAGCATATATAAAACAATTAATTTGTACAGTGTTTGTGCTTCAACTGCCATGGTAACTCTCTTTACTTGATGTGATCTTTTACTGCCTTGCTGACAACGTCAGCTACACGTGGGTCAAATGCTTCAGGGAGGATATTGTCCTCATTCAATTCCTCATCGGAAACCAAACCTGCGATTGCATAGGCTGCTGCAAGCTTCATCTCCTCGGTAATCTGGCTTGCACGGCCCTCTAATGCACCGCGGAAAATACCTGGGAATGCTACTACGTTATTAACCTGGTTCGGGAAATCACTACGTCCGGTTCCCACAACTCTTGCGCCTGCTGCCTTTGCAACATCCGGCATAATCTCAGGAACAGGATTCGCCAATGCGAAGAGAATTGCGTCCTTCTTCATAGTCTTAACCATCTCTGTTGTTACCTGACCAGGAGCGGATACACCGATAAATACATCAGCGCC
>JAZUHV010000061.1:0-7079 GCA_045641925.1 Butyrivibrio sp. | reverse complement strand
AAGAGTTATTGCAGAAGCAACTTATGCTGCGGACTTTAATAAGGTTGCAGCTGCATCATGGGGTTCGTTTGGTAATATTAGTTTTACCGGCTTAAATGATACCTGGTATGCAGATGATGCTACCTTTATCAAGGTTTCTCTTTCTGCATTAGGATCAACCTCAACTGATGGTGGCTTAAAAACCTACGCAGAAATTCGTACCTGGGGAGATCAGTCCTCTTGGATTTCTGTAGTAAAGGCTTACTGCGGAGAAGGAGATGGAGCTTATTACTATGGATCAAACTCAACGGATGATAATGCATATGCATATATTCCATTAAATGCAGACTTTATTACAACCACCGAGACTGGTGTTGAGTTGGGACTGGGAGCAGGTAACTTCCCAGCAACCGTAGATAAGGTTGAATTAATTACCTTCAATTCTGAAAGTGAAGCTGCTGGCCCACCGATTTTATTCAAGGTTAAGGCTACTAACATGATTGTTGGTGAAAAGTATACTGTAGAGGTTCAGAATGGACCTGCAGTATCATGGACTTCTAGTGATGAGAAGATTGCCACTGTAAAGAATGGTGTAATCACCGCTGTTGGCCAGGGTGTTGCTAAGATTGTAGCAACTGATGCAAACGGCAAGACTGCAACCATCAAGGTTACCGTTTTCTCTGTAAACAAGATGGAAACTGAAGGAACCGATGAAATCTCTGATATGACGATTTCTGGTGATGTTAAGGCTATTCCAGTTGGAACAACTGTAAGCACCTCTTCCCCTGTAAAGGCTGAATTGGATGCTGTTAAGAATGCGATGGCAAAGGCTACTTCTTCAGCAGTAAGCAAGGCTGGAAAGTATGTTGCATTCAACGTTGACTTAACCTCAAAGGATGGCAAGGCAATGCATCAGTTAAAGGATGCTATTACCATTGCATTCCCACTTCCACAGGGCTTCAATACCTCTTATACCATTAACGTATACCGTTTGGATGGCGATCAGTTAACCAAGTTACCTACCACCGTTTCTAAGGGTATGGTATCTGCATTAACAGATCACTGCAGTACCTTTGTAATCGTTCAGGAAGCAAAGGTTAAGACCGTTGTTGTTGAAAAGACTGTAGATGTAACCAATTCTCCATCCTTTGCAGGCGATGGAAACGGAACCTTCTTCGTAATGGATGGTACTGTTTATGAGACTGGTGAGTTCTTCCCTGGTTGGACCAACCAGAATGGTGTTAAGGTTGACGATGTTGTTAGCTTAACCTATACCGTAAAGATGACCGACCTCGCAGCTGCAAATGGTTGCTATGGTACTGGTTATGAAGTGAATGGTGGATGGGGCGTTACTACTTGGGGCGCACCTGAAAAGACCGGCGTTGATGTTAATGTGACTCCAGATGCAAATGGCCTTGTAAAGTTCACCGTTGAGTGCCCATTCACTACTGAGAATACCAACTATGCAAAGGTTTACTGCGCTACCTGGTATGGTGCTGAAATTGTAAAGATTGAGCTTACCTACAAGGCAGAAGTTGAAGTTGTTGATACCGGTGCAGGTGATACCACCAATCCTGGAATCTATGTAGCAATTATCGCTGTAATTGCTGTTATGGGTGCAACCTTCGTTATTCGTCGTAAGGTTAAGGCAGAAGCTTAATCGCTTACCCAATATGTTCTTTATGGGGCAGACAGAGATGTCTGCCCCTTTTTATGGAGGTGGCCACGTATGGCATTTGATTTAGCGAAAAATCATTTAATTCAAAAGGGCTTTGAGGATCGTATCATGGAATTTGATGTTTCCAGTGCAACGGTAGAACTGGCAGCACTCGCGGTCGGTACAGAACCGGCACACATCGCAAAGTCACTTACCTTTAAGGTAAATGAAGCTGCCGTGATGATTGTTTGCGCAGGAGATGCGAAGATTTCAAACGGTAAATATAAGGCATTCTTTCAGACAAAGGCAAAGATGCTGACGGCCGAAGAGGTGCATGATTTAATTGGCCACGATGTCGGAGGGGTGTGTCCGTTTGGCATTCATGAAGGTGTGAAAGTTTATTTGGATGAATCGTTGAAACGATTTGAGACAATTTATCCAGCATGTGGAAGTGATAACAGTGCGGTGAAATTGTCGATTGAGGATTTGGAAAAAGCATCGGACTATTTAGAATGGATTGATGTTTGTAATATTCCGGAATAGAGAAGAGCCCCTGGTAGCAACCAGGGGCTCTAATTGTTTGATTAGGTTTCCATAACCTGCTGTGTTGTGGCATTTCCGGTGCTGATATCAGAGCCATCGGTGAAGTCTGTTCTGAATGGAGAAACCGGTAGTCCGTTTTTATCAAACAGGCTTGGGATACAGTAATTGGTCCAGGCATAGCGCGCATAAATCGGATTTGAAACCTGTTCGCTGGTGAGCTGAATGGCATCCTTTCCGCTGATGCGAATCTGTGCTGGATAGTATTTTTTATCTGCACCGGCAACCTCGAACTGTGTAGGTGCTCCGGCGAGTAAAAGGCTGTCTGCATATTTGAAATGAAGCTCTAATATGGCTCCACGCAGGAGTTTGTAGTCATACAAAGGTGCCATGGCCTTTTTTTCTGAAACCTTCTTATATACGTGATACAAAGCCTGCAGAGCAAGGCGGTGTGCCACTTTTTCTTTCGACTTAGGATGAATATCGTTCCATACGCCACAATCAGTAGCAATAGCAATTCCGGTGTTTCTGGTTTCTTCAAATACTCTTAGCTGTGCCTCTCGAATGATTGGCCAGTTTTTGAAGTCTGGATCGGCCTTATAGCGGTGCATAGGAAGCTGTGTAATCAAAAAAGGAAGTTCATTGTCGCCCCAATCCTCGCGCCAGTTGCGAATCATTTCTGAGAAGAGATGGTAGTAGGAATGCGGCTTATGATCATCACTTTCGCCCTGATAAAAAAGGAAGCCTGCAAGTGCATAAGGACATATCTCCATTAGCATCTGATCATATAATCCGCAGGGACGATACGGGTTTCCCATATTCATTGGGCCGGGCCATTCACAAGGCCCAAGAAGACGTTGCACCTCATCCCATTCGATAGAAGGGTTCTCTGTATAAAGCGCCTGACATTTTTTATCCCAAGCATTGTTACGTTCTAAGTAAGCATCATAGGCGTGGTACTGATCTTCCAGGGATTGGCTGGCTATGCCTGTCTCGAATTCCTCAATGTAGCATCGCGTATCCTCATAAGCCATAATGTGCTCGCGACTCATCCAGGCAGAAGCGGAGGTTCCGCCCCAGTTACAGCCAATGATACCGATGGTCACTTGCAGCTCATCTGCGAGCTCTGCCGCAAACTGATATCCGACAGAGGACCAGTCTCCAAAGCCTTTTGAGTCGATGGTTTGCCATGCTGCCAAATCGAATTGCTCCGTATATTCCTGATTACGGTATGGAACCTTAGGCGTGTAAAAGAAGCGAACACGTGAATTGCGCGCAGCGGGATTTTCAAATAAAGGCCATTCCGTGGACTGATTCAGAGGGAATTCCATATTGGACTGACCGCCGGCCAGCCAAACCTCACCAATGGCTATGTTTTGCAGCTTAACGCGACTTGCGGAGTCACAAACAATGAGTTCCAAATCGGTTGCTGCTTCCATAGGCGGAGCAGTGATGGACCACTTTCCGTTTTCATCAGCAATGCAGGTTGCAGAAAATCCATTAATGGAAAGGGTAACCGTATCCTGCGGTGCCACAGTGCCCCAAAAAGGAATGGGCTTCCTGCGTTGTAAAACCATATTGGTAGTAAAAACTGGTGCAAGTATTTTTTTATACATAAAAGCTCCTTGATTATTGGAATAACTGGGCAATATCGCTCAGGGATTTTGCATTCTTTAAGTCGGCAGCTTTGTCCGGGAATCCCTTTGTTAAGCCTTCGACAATGCCACCACGAATGGTGGAAAGAAGTGGAGCGGCGACCTTACTCTGATCCAAATCACGGACGATTTCCATAAAGCTTGTAGCATCTTCCTTTGAGCAATTGTCCAAACGGAAGTTCTTATTATTTTCTGCGAATTTTAATGCTTTAGAAATCACTGCAGAGGTCAACTTGGCTTCCTTTGCAATTTCTTCATCAGACAAACCGGACAGATCTGTATTGATTTCCAAATTTGCAGGAATCTTTACGCCCATATCCTTTAAGGTTGTATCCATTCCGCTTGCCATTAAGGTTGGAACCAATTCAGACAAATCACGGTTCTTTAACATAATGGTATATAATTCGGTCAGCTGCTCTGGGTCAGCTGCAAAGTCCATCAATGCTTTGGTAGGATCCTTGGCAGGTTCTCCGGTGGTATTACCGGACAAATTAATATTCACCAGATTATTTGTAAGAACCAGTCTGAAGAGTGCAATGAAAGAATTGATATCTTCTGTGGCGCGTTCACTGTTTAGACTTGCAACGGATTTTAATAAGGAATCAAAAATAGTTTTGGTTATTCCGTTCATTACCGGAAGACGAACGCCTAAAAAGTTTCGACCATTTGACCATTCTCTGGCGGCAATGGAAAATACGTCGGCAATAACCGGTGCCTGAATTTTGGAATGATTAAAGCGCTCGCGGATGCCATCCAAGGCAGCGACCTGGGCCGTGGAGTCCTTTGCATTCACGAAATCCAGTCCATAAAATGCTAAATCCTCAAAGCCTACAACTTCATCAAGGGAATCACCCATAAGAATGAAACGGAATGGAGTGGTGACAACAGCATCTGCCTTAACAATTGGAGAGGCAGCCACCGCATCCATGGTTTCGGTAATGGCCGCAGGCAAAGCTGCAAAGGAGTCATGCGCTTTGGCAGTCTGATATACCTGATTTACCGGGCCAAAAAGTGTCATAGGGAAAACTGTGGCAGAAATAAGACCGGATACAGCGCAGATTGCCATACCCAGGATCCAATCTTTTTTGTCACGGGCTGGCGCTTCAGAAACAGTAGTTTCCTCTGTCTGTGCTTCAGAAAAAGCTTCGGTTTCGGTAACCTCTTCGGTTTCGGTAACCTCTTCGGTTTTGGTAACCTCTTCGGTTTTGGTGACATCTTCAACTGCAGGAGTGAAGAACTTTTTAGTAATAATCTTCTTTGGAATCTTCAATAGGAAATACAAGATAAGGTATAAGACTGGGAAAAGGACTACAGCCAGAAGAAGACCGCTTACCAGCTGATAAACGGATTGCACACTAGCTGTTTGCAGAATTTCAGTAATCAATGGGTCAGCCATTAATCCGGCAACGATACCATCTGCAACAGAAGCAATCGTTGGTGCAAGCACCACACTAAGCAGCTTGGTAAGCCCTAATGCCAATAGCACGGCGGCAACATTTGTTACCAAATCAATAATCGCTTTTTTCATTCCTTTTTGGTAGCCTAAAAATACACAAAGGCCCACCTGGACGACTAAGATCGCAATGAGTACAATGCCTACAAATTTCATAAAATATCCTCCCGTTTCTTCTTAAAATGGATGTACTGAATAAAGTACACAAGCGATAGGAGAATTGTACCATATTTATGTGAAAAAAGATACCTATAAATCTTTTGAAATATGAAATTGATAATTGTTTATCAAGGGCGAATTGTGATAAAATAAAATGAAGTCTGATTATATATAATCGGAGAAAATTTAAGGAGGCGTACATAGAATGGCGTATTTGGTAACAGCACTGATTTGTGTTCCATTTTTGATGGCATTAATTTTGTTTGCCATGAATAATGACAAAGTCCGTGCAGCATTTCTGTATGTGTTCGCTATTTTAACTGCTTGTACCGCAGTAGGTACGGCGGCTTACTGGTTGATGACCAGTGGCGGACAGACAGTAACCTTTGACCTCCCAGGTGTAGAAATTTGGGATAAGGTTATTCTGGTAGGCGATTTCGTTTTAATGGGAATCGTAATTTGGCTTTCAATTAAGCACAAGAAAGGAATCATCTGTTTATTATCCATCGCGCAGACTGCATTGGTAGCATGGACAGAAATCTGGGGACCTGAGTTTGAAGAGGTCGCTCGTATTCGTATGGACTGGTTCACTTTCATTATGATTTTGATTATTGGTGTCATTGGTGTGGCCATTGGTGTTTATGCAGTTGGTTACATGCGTGGCTACCATGTGCATCATAAGGAATTTGCAGATCGTAGAAGATTTTTCTTCGCAATGATGTTCTGCTTCTATGGTGCAATGTTTGGTCTGGTATTTTCCTCCAGCATCATTTGGATGTATTTCTTCTGGGAAATTACCTCTGTTATTTCCTTCCTGTTAATTGGTTACACAAAGACCAAGGAAGCAGAGACCAATTCCTTCCGCGCTTTGTGGATGAACCTTTTGGGTGGATGTGGTCTGGCCATTGCAATCTGGTTTGCGGTTGTATTCCAGGGAACCGCTGATTTATACGTAGTTATTGCAAATGCAAAAGATGGTGGCGCTGCATTAATTCCAATCGCTATGCTTGCATTTGCTGCATTGACAAAGTCCGCACAGTTCCCATTCTCCGGATGGTTACTTGGCGCGATGGTTGCTCCGACTCCTTCTTCTGCATTGTTACACTCAGCAACCATGGTTAAGGCTGGCGTATATTTGTTAGTTCGTATTTCAACTGCTATGACAAATAATGTTGTTGGTATGATGGTAGCACTGGTTGGTGGCTTCACCTTCCTTGCAGCAAGCTGTCTTGCAATCTCCCAGAGCGATGGTAAGAAGGTTCTTGCTTATTCCACCATTTCAAACCTTGGTTTGATTGTTGCCTGCGCAGGTGCGGGTACCAAGGAAACAATTTGGGCGGCTACCTTCTTAATTATCTTCCACGCAGTCAGCAAGTCCATGCTGTTCCAGTGCGTTGGTGCAATTGAGAATGCAAGCCATTCCCGTGATGTTGAAGATATGCAGGGCTTGATGAGCCGCTTCCCTAAGCTTGCCATCATCCTGATGATTGGTATTTGCGGTATGTTCTTAGCTCCATTTGGTATGTTGATTTCCAAGTGGGCTGCACTTTCTGCATTCATTACCAGCCCAGCTTTCTTCCTGGTAATCTTTGTAGCATTTGGTTCTGCAACCACCATGAAGTCGGATCGTAGCCAT
>JAZUHV010000060.1:0-10567 GCA_045641925.1 Butyrivibrio sp. | reverse complement strand
AAAGATTTACAGCTATCCATAGCACAGTTTGCAAACGATTTACGGCCCAGTGTTTCCTTACAGAGAAGTTTTCATCAGTTAATGGAATACTATTTATCCATCGATGGCGACCCAAACGATTTACTGTCGCCGTTTTATCAGGAATACGACCTTCCGGTCAAGAATAAAAAAGAAGGAATGCAGCTATATGAACGCATCAGAAACCTCATACTGGGCTAAACCTTTTTCGCATATTTATATGGAGCCCGGGGTGGAAGCCTACCCGTTAGCGAAAAGAATCCTCGCACGCTTAACTGACGCCACCCGTATTCCCATTCCACACTATAAGGATGTGTTCAACCGTGCCGGTCAGGACTTTCTAGGCCAAAAGCGATCCCCTTCCCTGATTCTTGCCATCAACCATGGAGAGCGAATTTATCCAGGTGCAAGAGTATGTCAAAGCTTCGGTTCGGAGCATTTTTATTATTGTTCCAATTTATTCAACTGTATTTATGACTGCGAATACTGTTACCTTCAGGGAATGTACCCCTGCGGTCATATTGTTGTTTTTGTCAATATTGAAGATTATTTCGCGGACATAGAAGCCATCCTAAAAGAGCATCCAATGTACATTTGCATTTCCTATGACACGGATCTTTTAGCAATGGAGGGGCTTTTAGGACTGGTGGATACCTGGAGCAAATTTACAGAAGCTCATAAAGATTTATCCATTGAGGTCCGCACAAAATCCGCTGCTGATTTAGCCTATTTGGGATTATCAGACTGCGAACGAATATATTATGCCTGGACACTCTCGCCTACGGAGGTAATCGCTCTCGAACATAAAACGCCTTCCCTGGAAGCTCGTTTGCAGGCCATCAAAAAAGCCGCAGAGCGTGGTTATACTCTGCGACTATGCTTTGACCCTATGATACGCATTCCCAATTGGAAGGATGCTTATCGCCGTTTGTATGAAGCTGTTTTTTCAAAGCTCTCTCCATCCTGCATTAAGGATGCCAGCATTGGAGTTTTTCGCATTAGCAGCTCCTATCTGAAATCCATGCGAAAAAAGCGTACCTGTGCCATCACAGCCTATCCCTATGAAACCACCCGCGGTGTATCTTCATACGCGCCGGTGCATTCCATAGAAATGCTCACCTTGGCCAGAAAGGAATTATCTGCCTATCTGGCGCTAGAACAAATTTTTGAAACGGACTTTTAAAAAGGCTCCCAACTGCGTTTTGGGAGCCTAAAATTTACTGATATAAGGTATTAGAGGATTGTTCCATCGGTTCGGTCGCACCAAACTTTGGATTAGGAATGCGGATTGGAATACCCATCAGTGCACTGACGGCACGAATTTTTTCATTTGCTGCCATCATAATGACATTCAAATAATTGTCCTTAATATATTGATCCAAATTGTCCACAAAGGTACTTACCACCACGCTGGTAATGGTTTCCATCTGCATGGAAATAGAATCGGAGCCCTCATCTACAACGGTAACCTTTGCGATAACTACAGCAGCTACCGGGTTGGTAGGATTCAAGCGAATGCCAACCTCGTTCTTTACTCTCAACTCAATACGCGTTCCCGGCGTAGCACTGAATTTGTTAGTGAAATTCAAGCTCTTAATTTCTGTTGGATTAATCGTAACCTGAATATTTTTTTCCATAATTGCCCTCACTTTCTAATATGACCGAATCGAGTCTCCCTCATCGGTTGTATTTTCAATTGCCCGAATCACAACCTCATAGCCATTCCCCGGACTAATTTCAACATAACAACGGTCGCCCACCTTATGGCCCATAATAGCTTTTCCGATTGGAGATTCATTGCTGATGTAATTGTTTAAAGAATTGCCACGAACCGTCGTGACCAGCTTATAAACCTCCTCTTCGTCATCCTCTTCAAAATACAGGGTTACCGTATTATTGATACCCACCTCATCTGAAGCGGATTCATCAGAAATAATATGTGCGGTTTTAATCATCTTCTCCAGATAACGAATACGGCTTTCGTTCAGATTCTTCTCACGCTTTGCAGCCTTATACTCGAAGTTTTCGGATAAATCTCCCTGCGCTCTCGCTTCCTTTACCGGAATCAAAAGCTGCGGACGAAGAACGGTCTTTCGATAGACGATTTCCTCCTGCATCTTATCAATATCACTTTGTGTTAACTGATCAAACATAAATACTCCATTAAAATCTTCCCGGAATGCTTAAAATAAAATGAACAATAACATCCCAGTTTTGTAACAAAATCATATACAATGCCGTGCCTACAATGATACTTAATAATGTGTTTTTTCGCCATGCATGCAGGCCGGCTACCACTGCCACAGAAATCAGTTCCGGAATGCCATGATTTTCTCCAAGGAAGTTGATATTCTTCAGACAGTATACCACTAGCATGCCCATCACGGCATATGGCAGCACATCGGAAAGGTACAATATAAATTTCGGAGTTTCCTTTTTACCATTGAATACCACAAAAGGCAGGGCGCGCAGCAATAATGTCACTGCAGCAGATATGGTAATGATTAATGCCACATGAATATTGGTGTCTCCAAAAAAATTAATTGGCATTCTTTGCACCCTCCTTTCTTCCAAGCACCTTAACCAGTGCAGAAAGCAGGACGGTAATGGCAATCATCGATGGAATCAGGAAGTTATCCACGCCAAAAATCAATCGACAAATAACAGTCACCACCACACCGATAATTGCGGATAAATGATTCTTTGTCTTTCTCCACTGATCCACAAAAATGACAACAAACAGTGCTGTCATGGAAAACTCCACGCCATCTGTATTAAAGGGAATGATTTTTCCTAATAATGAACCAATGACGCTTCCGATAATCCAATAGCTTTGATCCATCAAGGTCAAAAAGAAAAAGAAGCGATTCTGGTCCACTCCCTCCGGCGCATCGGTTGAGCAGACAATGGAATAGGTTTCATCTGTCAATCCAAAAATCAGGTATGGTTTGAACTTTCCAGTCCCTTTGTATCGGTTAATCATGGAAATTCCATAAAACAGATGTCTTGCATTCACCATCAGGGTCATTAGGGCTGTCGCAATCAGAGTTGCACCACCGCTAATCAAATCAATGGCCACATATTGCATAGAACCCGCATATATGAATACACTCATCGCAAGTGCCCAAAATACGCCATAGCCCTGCTCTTCTAAAAGAACGCCAAAGCCCATGCCGAGCACAATATATCCAGCCATAACCGGCAAGGATTTGATAAAAGCAAACCGCAAAGTGGCACCAAGTGTGTTCTTTGCGGATGCTGACTTCTTTGTTTCAGTTTCATTAAGCATGTTAATCTAGTCTCCTGATATTTCCTCCCAGCCAAAGAATGACCACATTTGCTGCAAAATGTATTCCGGTTCTAGGACGAAGCTTTGTCCATGGTCCGCGCCATCTACCAAAATCATCTGTTTTTTGGAAGAACACGCCTCATAATTTTCCTGTCCCATTTCTACAGGTACGAAGGAATCCGCCTTTCCATGGATAAAGAATACTGGCACCTGTGCCGTTTTTAAGGATTCCGGTGCTGAATCATCTCTTAAGTCACAACCCAGAGTGGTTCGACATCTGGCATTCACCGTTCCCACGAACTTCGTGAAAATCGGATTCATGCCTCTTGCCACCTTTTCAATGATGGCATACGGAGAAGTAAATCCACAGTCTGCAATTGCACCCTTTACCTGGTCTGGCAATTGTTTCTTTCCTGCTGCCATCTCCACGGCAGTCGCACCCATGGATACCCCATATAAATAGATTGGCAAATCGGTTCTTTTGGCCATCAGCTTTGCCCAATCCAACAAATCAATCGATTCCAAAATCCCGAAGGTCATATATTCGCCTTCACTCGCTCTTTGTGCACGCTGCTCAATCAGGAGCAAGTCACACTCGCGATGGTGCAAGTATCTGGCAACCATTCCAAAATCACCTTTAAAAGACCCGCGCCAGCCATGCGCCAAAATCATCAGACGCTTTGCATTCTTTGACGGAAAATAATGTCCCACCAGGTCCAGTCCGTCAAAGCTGCGCAAATGGACCGCCTCCATTGGCTGGTCTGCCAGCCAGTGAATGTGCACCTTCGGCGTAAAAAATAATGGATTCTCCATCATTTTCTTACCAAGCAAAGAAGGTTTCGTTGTGAAGGCCAGCTTCATCATTTCGCGGATGGCAATTTCTCGCACAATTCCCACACCGGTCACAATGCCGGAAATGATTTTGATGGTCGTCATAACTTTTTGAATTTTCCCCTTCTTAGGTTTGGTCTTCATAGACGTATCTTTCCTCGATAACGGAATCTAAAATAACAATTTGTATTTACTGCAATGCCTTTTCGCATGCTTCACGCATTGCATCCTCACCAATGATATGGATAATTGTCCATAAATCCGGTGTATTTGCCTTACCGGTTACTGCTACACGAACAATTTCTGCCACATCAGAGATGCTTCCCTTGAATGCTTCTGGCGTTGCCTTATATGCCTTCATATCGGAAGCAAATCCCAGTTTATCTGCTACAGTTTTTAAATTATTAAACCACTCACTATTATCCATAGCGTGGTCATAGCTTGCTAAATATTCAGCAAGTGCAGCCTGAACGGTTTCTTGATCAAAGCGGAATGCTTCAGACTCACCGCCTTCATTGAAGAAGTAGCCAATCATCTCAAAAATCTGCTTTGCATAAATGAAATCCTTACGACGACGCTTTGCGCCAATACCCATGTATAGGCGAAGAATATTTAACATCTTCTCCTTATCCGCAAACCATACCGGTTCCTTCTCTGGAGCGTGCTCTAATGCCCAGGCATGTAAGAATTCATACATCTCTTCCTCAGAAAGCTTTGCAAGTTCATTCTTACAGATGTTATGAAGCTTATCCTTATCAAACAATGCACCGGACTGGCTCATCTTCTCCACGGTGAATGGAAACTCCTTCACGTCCTTATCCGGGAACTTCTCATACCATTCCTCAAAGTTGGAATTTAATAAGGTCAAAAGGTAAACCTTCATGCTGGCAGGATGATAACCATCCTTGCGATAATAATCGAGGGAAAGTTCCGGATCCTTTCTCTTAGAAAGCTTTCTCTTTCCACCGGTTTCCTCATCAAACTTCATCAAATGTGCAGTATGACCATATTCCGGCATCTTAAAGCCTAATACGTGGAATAATTCGTAATGAATTGGTGCAGAACTAATCCACTCACCACCACGAATAACCATGGTCGTTCTCATCAAATGGTCATCGACTGCATGTGCAAAGTGGTAGGTAGGAATACCATCTCTCTTTAATAAAACAATATCGAGCATATTTTCTGGAAGCTTAATATCACCCATGATGCTGTCATGGAAGGTGATTTCATTGCCTTCTTTGCCCTGAGAACGGAGTCTTAATACATAGGACTCGCCTGCTGCCAGTTTCTCTTCAATCTGCTCCAAGGTAAGTGCACGACAGGTCGCATACTTGCCATAATAGCCGGTCATTTCCTTATTTGCATTCTGTGCATCGTGTACAGCAGAAAGTGTCTCTTCAGAACAGAAGCATGGATAAGCCAGGCCCTGCTCTACTAAGGACTTCGCATACACATGATAAATTGCTGCACGCTGTCTCTGAAAATATGGGCCATAAGCATTCTGCGGATCTGTGTCCTCAAAGCCTGCACCCTCGTCAAATTCAATATCAAAGTAACGAAGCACATTGATGATGGTTTCTACTGCGCCTTCTACCTTACGTTTCTCATCTGTATCCTCGATTCGAAGATAGAACACACCACCGTTTCTGTGTGCGATTCTTTCATCTGCCAATGCGCTGTATAGGTTACCCAAATGAATAAATCCAGTTGGGCTTGGTGCCATACGGGTCACCTGTGCCTTTGCAGGCAGCTTACGATATGGGTATTTTGCTTCCATATCTGCCGGTGTCTCGGTAACATCTGGAAACAAAAGATTTGCTAATTTCTGATTGTCCATAAAAACCTCCAAAAAGCCCATCACAGGCCATAATTGTTTTGATTATATCACAAATATTCACAAGTGTATAACGAATGTATTAGAAGGACTTAATATTTCAAATCCTCGCCAACCTGATATATATTGTCGTAATCCATCGGTCCGTAACTAACATATCGTCCCAATATCATAGACGGGTAAAATTTGACATATCGATAATTCAAATCCTCCACGCCACTCTCTGTAGGATCTACCATAAAGCCCATAACAACATCATAGATATCCATGGATTTACACTGCTCCATATTTTCGACAGGACCTTCTCCCTCCACGTAGTACAACTTCATAGGGGTCTCCTTCCAGTCCTCATGCCAGGTTTCCAGCCAGCCCTCCTTCATTGGGGTGAATTCGATATAGGCGGGCGTTATCACATTTAGGTCCGCATCATAATAAACTACGCCAAAGCTAGGATTAACATATAATCTTCCCGGGTCCACTTCATAAATGGTATTGGTCTCATCGTCAAATGCATAACGACGATAATAGCTTACAAAGCCCTCTCCCGCATACGCGCAACAGCCATTGCCCAGATTCGCTTCTGGATCATACAGCAAATCGTTGGTGTGATAACCAACCATCCAGCCGCCTTGTTCGGAGTCCGTTATCGTCATTGGTATCGAACTGGAAAACGGGTCAAATTCCTCTGTCTGTTCATAAACAGTATATCCCACCGATAAATTAAGCGATGAAGAAAATCCCATCGAATACAAATCGACATAACATGCAAATTCGCTATTAGAAATCCACTCAATATCTCCATAGCAAACGGAATAAGATCCATCATCCTGTGTCAGAAAAACGTTGTAGTAATTCGGTGTTTTTATCAAAAGTTGCTTCTTTTCCGAATCTTTCCCCATCTGCAAAACATAGGCATAGATTCCACGATCATACGCACCTTCACTTGGCATCACAGAAACGTTGAAATTCTTAAAATTCAAAGAATCGCCAATCGTATAATTTAATTCATAATGCTTGCTTGAAAGCTCTTGAAACGACATGTAATTTAATTCCGACTGATATCCAAACAAATCCAGTTTTTCTAACGAAGACACTTTATATGGATTTAATTCTCCAAGAATTGGTGCCTCATAATTTGGTTTCGTCCATAAAACAGCATCGCAAAACGCCATGCGTGTTACTTCATCCGCATCAACAAGAATTTGGCAAACCTCATCTGCATTATTTTTATTCCAATTATTACAAATCGTTGTTGTCGGGAATTGTGGATCATCGGCAAGCGGAAGAGTCAGGTACTGGTCGGTCGGTGTCATCATTTTAGCGAGCAGTCCTCCATTCACATCATCACGAAGTGCATGAGAGTACTCGGTATATCCTAAAGAGGCGGTATCAATCTCCCGTACAATTTGGAATTCAACCATGGTGCCTTCTTTTGTATCTGTAATATTTTTAATCATGCCATACAAAACACGTTTTCCAGAAGGCAAATGCTTTGTACAGCCGCTTAGTCCAAGCATCAGAACCAGTATAAGAAGCACCGAAACGATGCGTTTAAATCTTTTTCCATTCATCGTCTTCGTCCTCCTTTTGATTCAACTCATATGGTATGCTCAAATCTGCCTCATCCGGATTCTCATGAATTGCATTACGAACCAGTTCAAACACCGCCAGTATACGTTCTTCCATGTAAACTGCCAAAAATTCTTTCTTCGCAGACAAAAACACACCATGTTTTCTTTCCTCTTCTGCAATCATATCAAAGCCACATTTTAGTTTCAGTTTCTGCTCCTTTGTGCTCTGATTCAATTGTTTTAAAATGCTTTCTGCCATTTTTTGATAAGTAACTGGGAAGTATGTTTCGTCGTCAAATGTATAGTGATCTACATCGGCATCGAACAAAGTGCCCTGCAGGGCAGTAAACATATAATCCATTACATCCTGATACTGTTCGTCCACATATATCAAGGTTCCTAAAGAGAAGCTATGCATGACACGTTCAAAAACCAGATGTTTTCTTTTATAAATGCATTTTTGCATCACCAGCACCACAGTTCCCAAAATTCCCAAACAAATGAAACCGACAAAAGCAAATGGTAATGCACGTCTAAGCTCCCAGGAATTGGATATACGTTTTAAATCAAAGAGGATTGGCTCTGTATATCCGGAGCCCATCAGCTTATTGATTTTTTCCTCGTACTGAATTCCATCAAACGTCAAATATATTTTGTCCGATAAGTTTTCAAAGCTAAAAAAATCGCCCTCTAACTGCAACGCTCCCTCATTTTCAACCGCATTGGTGCGAAATGTATTCGGAACATAAGACGCAAAATTGGTATAGGCATCTATTTCCTGATAAGACATTGCATCCCGTCCTTTAATCATGCCGAGATCATATCGCTCAATAAAATAATCATTTTCAAAAATGCCCGGCATCACGCGAATGCCCAATGTACCATTCGAATAAAAGCCCTCAAATCCATATCCCAAAAGCTGTGGCAGAACCGTCAATGCACAAATTACACTCATTGCCAAAGATAGTAGCCAGTCTTTCCAGGAAGTATTTCCATTCATCCAGAAAAGAACGCCAAGCGCTCCCACCAAAAGCAAAGCAGCAATACTTAAAAATACAATACCAAGAACCTGATACGTAGAGAGAATCGTATACTCCGTCTTCTGCAAATGCAAAACATATGCGTTCTGATAGATAATGGAGTTTCCTCCCACACTATCTTCTCCAGGATCCAAGAGGGATAGTGGAAAGGAAATCAGGATTGCCAATTCGTTGCGTGAAAACATCAGGTTCGTTTCCATCTTAATTGGGTATTCTTCTGGTATGGTCAGAAATTCATTCGCCAAATTGGATGAGATTCTGTCATTGGCAAGGTCAGACTTTAAAACCGTATCGTTTCCGGAATTAACCATAAACAAGCTTCCAATAAAGCCCTCAATCCACCAGTCTATGTTATAGGAATCCTCATTTTCTGATACTTCCACAGATACATACTTGATTTTTGTCGGACCCCCGGAGGTATCCAGTAAATCATCGCCTACCGTTCCGTCCTCGGCTTCAGGATTATTCTCTACTCCATAAAATTCATTCAGTTCATCCGGAACAGTCATAATATACTTGCCACAATACTCCACCGGGGTAAATCGATCTAGAAGAAACATAGCAAAGGAGGCTACCGCAAATAGTGCGGTCGCCATCCATAAACACAATAAAATTGTCTTTTTCCGATGTTTCATAAATTCATCCTATTGTTTCAAATACGTATTTCTGGTCTGTAAAACACGGGCATTGACATCCCGCTCTAAATCTCTGGAGGAAATCAGTTCGCACCCCTGTCCGCGAATGATAATCTGTTCCATGCCATCCGAGGTTGCCACAGCCACATCATACTGCTCGTGGTGGTTGTGTGCAAATCGCTCGATGTATCGGTCAGCAGTCTCTGCGGTTTTGGTATAAACCACATGAATGTTGTGATAATCCAAATATTCTGTTGCATGATTTTGCAAGCGGTAGGCATCAAATACGACAATTACCTCTTTTCCAATCATTGCCTGATAATTACATAGTATATCCAAAAGCCTGCCTCTGGCTCCATCAATGTTATCGTGTGCCAATTCGGACAATTCCTTCCAGGCAAATACAACATTATATCCATCCACTAAAAGGTACTTTTTCCTGGTAGCGGCCACAGCCTTTTTATGGGCCTTCTCGTATTCTTCGCGTGTCTCATATGTACGCGTAATCGCTCCGCTTCGCTTTCCCTTCTCATGTTTCCATTGATTACCGGAGGCCCTGGTATTTGCATGCGTTGCCTCTCTAAGGATGGTATCCACCTCTTCATAGCCCATAGCCATATCTAAAGAGCCTACCAAATCCCCTTCAGCTGCACGGCGCATTGCCTGTTCCTTGGCTAATTCGCCTGCCTTACTTAATGCTTCTTCCTCGGTTGGATGCTCATCAAAATAGCTCTCAACATGCATATACTGTGGCACCTCATACCATGGCACCGTAAAGCCGGCTCCATGTGCGCAGAATACGGAATCCGGCGTGTGACGAAGATCCGCCTCAGGCACGTAACCTCGCTCTTCTATAACAGCCTCCGTATTATGGCATACATCGTAGCCAGATAAATTCAAGTTTAAGGAGCCATAGCCCTTCGTATAGGCGGTGACCTCCTTCGTATAATTCCAAAGTTCAGAAACCGGTGCAATTCCACAAAGCACATTCTCCCCGGTTTGCTCATCAATCATGGGTGCCTCCAGTTGTGCATGCATACGCTCTAAATCCACCATTGCACGTCCCACGCAATCCTGAGGAATACGAAGTTCATAAGAATAATATGGCTCCAAAAGAACATTTTCTGCCTGCATCAGGCCCTGACGTACAGCACGGTAGGTCGCTTGTCTAAAATCGCCGCCCTCTGTGTGCTTGTTACTTGCACGGCCATTTACCACCGTAATTTTTACGTCTGTAAGCGGAGAACCAGTCAGAACCCCGCGGTGTGTGCGTTCCTGCAAATGTGTCACAATAAGTCTTTGCCAGTTTTTAGCCAAATCCTCTTCCCGACAATCGGTTGTAATTT
>JAZUHV010000059.1:0-2039 GCA_045641925.1 Butyrivibrio sp. | reverse complement strand
GACCGCTTGGCCTCCGACTTCCAAACCTGGAATCACAAAGGGGCAGCATTGGCACAACAGCAAGTGGGAATTCTTCATTGTTGTTTCTGGTCATGGACTTATCCAGGAGAGGGAAATTGGAACTGATGAAATTCTTGAATTTGAAGTAAGTGGTGATAAGATAGAAGCTGTTCATATGCTACCTGGCTATACCCACAATATTATCAATCTCTCCGAAACGGAGAATCTAGTAACGGTAATGTGGGCGAATGAACAGTTTGATCCGAATCATCCGGATACATTCTTTGAGAAGGTGTAAACCTACTCTGAAACCCAACACCCCAAACCACAAGCCTTGTGCCTCGCAATAACCCCTCAAAGCCTCTTATCTTACCAACTTATGACATGGGTAACGGATGGTTAAGGTTGACGGGGATAGCATTACATAAAGAAGGTGAACTTATGAAATATTCAGAATCCACATTACAATCATGGACTGCACCGTTGTCACCAACAGAAGAGAGTCGTGCAGAAAATACCATCAGCATGATTAAATCAGCGATTAACGGGAATGCGGAACTTAAATCATTGGACATAGAAGTTTTTACTCAGGGTTCGTTTGCAAACAACACGAATGTCCGTTCCGAGAGCGATGTGGATGTCTGTGTCATGTTGAAGTCAACCTTTTTCTATGAATTACCGCCGGGAAAGAATGCCGCCGATTATGGCATTACACCTTCGACATTTACTTTTCAGGGATATAGAGATTTAGTGAAGAAAGCTCTCCAGGATAAATTTGGGGCTTCATATGTTACAGATGGGAATAAGTCATTAAAGGTTAATGAGAATACCTATCATGTTCAAGCCGATGTCGTTCCTGCTTTTCAATTCCGTCGTTACACGAGCACAGTCGGCAACTATTACGAGGGTATTCAGCTTTATGCAAAGGACGGAAGGAAAGTTACAAATTATCCAAAGATACATATAAAGAACGGAACTGCTAAGAATAATCGAACCAATTATCAATATAAAAAGTTGGTTCGCATAATGAAGCATATCAAAAATAATATGGTTGATGATGGGAAAGCTAATGGCGATAAGATTACATCGTTCCTTGTTGAGTGTCTTGTGTGGAATGTTCCCGATAGTACAATTATGGGTTATTCCACTTGGAATGAAACAGTAAAGCGGGCCGTCGCCTATTTGTACAATGCAATAAATGATGGAAAACACGAAGAATGGGGCGAAGTTAGCAAACTTTTATATCTTTTCCGTGGTAGAAAATGGACTGATCAGGATGCAAAGAAATGGCTTCTTGATGCATGGAACTACCTTGGTTATGGAGCATAAGGTATGACAGAAGCCGCAAAGAAATTTATGACAATGAGCATATGGGTTGCTATTGTGATATTCATTCTCCGCTGTTGGATAGGTTGGGATGACATTACAACAGCTGTTGAAGGGAAAAAACTTCTCGCATGTGGGTACTCTTTATTTGGTTTTGCAGGAGAAGCTATAGGGATAACAGCTGTGTTTATGACATGCTTTAATAGATGGTGGTGGAAGTGGAAACCACTTAATTGGTTGGCTGGTGGAATGCCGGTGTTAGCAAAACATTATAAAGGAAAAATCAGATTTTGCTGGAATGATGTTGAACAAGAGCGAGATTCTGAGATCAGGATTGAGCAAACATTTTTAAATGTGACCGTCAGACTTGGCACGGGCGAAAGCTCCAGTAATTCGGTTACTGCTGCAATTGAAACCATTAATAATGAAAAGATGCTTGTGTATACTTATTTGAACACACCGAGAGCAGAGATACAGGACCGAAGCGCAATCCATTACGGAACAGCAATGTTGAGCGTAAATGATCCAAAACATCTAGAAGGAAATTACTATACGAGTAGGATTTCCAGGGGTTCTATGGATTTTAGAGCGATGAGCATCTGATGTGGGGAACGGTAAAACACATTGAAAGGAAAAAACTATGTTTTCTGCAGGTCATATCACAAACAATGAAGAGGGGATCAAACTCTTCGAGAAATACGGTATCGAATATA
>JAZUHV010000058.1:0-5261 GCA_045641925.1 Butyrivibrio sp. | reverse complement strand
ATGCAGCTGTCTAGGCTTTCCATTCTGCAAACGGTCATAATCATATACACGATAGGTTATATCCGAATTCTGTTGTGTTTCCAAAATCAGACAGCCGGATGTAATTGCATGTACAGTACCCGGATCAATCTGAATGAAATCCCCCTTCTTAATTGGGAGTTTGCGAAGGAACGCCTCCCACTGTCCTTCATGAATCATGCTTTCCAGTTCCTCATGCGTTGTCGCATTATGGCCGATGACCAATGCCGCGTCCGGATTGCAATCCAATATGTACCAGCATTCCGTTTTTCCTAAGGAGCCATTTTCATGTTCCTTTGCATATGCATCATTTGGATGCACCTGAATACTCAAATCATCATTCGCATCAATAATCTTAATCAGTAATGGGAACACCTCTGCGTCCAGGTTGCCAAACAGTTCCTTGTGGCTTTTGTAAAGATCAGAAAGAAGCATTCCATCATAGGTTCCACCCTTTACGACACTGCTGCCATTTGGATGTGCTGCGATTCCCCAGCATTCGCCAATGTCTGTGCCCTCAATTTCATAATTAAAATCATTATGTAAGCGTGTTCCGCCCCAGATATTATGCGTAAAATGTGGTGTTAAAAAAACCAGTTCCTTCATGTCTTGAATCCTCTTCTACATTTTATTAATTGCGGTCTCTTCGATTGGAAGACCCTTCTTGTATGCACTGGCAAACGCATCAAAGCCATCAATATCTTCCTTCGTTGGCTCTACTACCACGCCTAAATCGCCCTTGAAAATTTTCTGTTCCAGGTAATCAGACAGCGATTCATTTTCTTCTTTATTCACCATATAGGAGGCTAACAGGGCAATTCCCCAGGCACCTCCTTCACCAGCAGTTGTCATAACCGCAACCGGCGCATGTAATGCAGCGCCTAAAATACGCTGGCCCACAACCGGGGTCTTAAAGATGCCGCCGTGTCCGTACAGACGGTCCACCGTCACACCCTCTTCTTTTAACAAAATATCATTGCCAAGCTTTAATACGCCGAATGCACTCATCAGCTGAACACGCATGAAATTGGCCAGATCAAACTGCGCATTGGCAGCTCTTGCAAACAATGGTCGTCCTTCATTCATTCCGGTGATATGCTCTCCGGAGAAATAATTGTAGGATAATAAGCCGCCAGCATCCGGAGCACCTTCCAAAGCCTTCGCAAATAAGGTTCCGTAAAGTTCATCTGCAGAAACCTCTTTTCCAAAAGCACCAAGCATTTCCTTAAACATATTCATCCAGGCATTCAAATCAGAGGAACAGTTATTACAATGCACCATAGCTACAGTCGCGCCATCCGGAGTGGTTACCACATCTATTTCATCATGTACTTCCTTTAGTGGTTTTTCCAGTACCACCATAGAGAACACGGATGTTCCCGCAGACACATTACCTGTGCGTTTCTTTACGGAGTTAGTTGCCACCATTCCGGTACCCGCATCACCTTCCGGCGGACAAAGCTTAACGCCTGGCTTCAAATCCCCTGCCGGGTCCAACAGTTTTGCACCGGCTTCTGTTAAACAGCCGGCATCCTCACCAGCCACCAAAACCTTTGGAAGGATTTCTCCAATCTTCCAAGGGAAATTCTTCTGTGCTACCAGTTTATCAAACTGCATAATCATGGAGTGGTCATAATCCAATGTCTCTGAATCAATTGGAAACATACCGGAAGCCTCTCCGATTCCAGCCACAAACTGACCAGTCAAGCGATAATGAATATATACAGCAAGGGTCATCAAATACTTGATATCCTTTACATGCTCTTCACCTTTTGCAATTGCCTGGAACAAATGCGCAATACTCCATCTCTGAGGAATATGAAACTCAAAAAATCTGGTCAGAATTTCCGATGCTTCCTCTGTCATTGTATTTCTCCAGGTTCTAAACGGAACGAGCCATTCATCCTTCTCATTCAAAACGATGTAACCATGCATCATCGCAGAAAAGCCCATTGCGGCAAAACCTGTAATGGTTTCTCCATATTCTGCCAAAACATTGGCCTTTAAATTTGCATAACAACTCTGCAAACCCGTTTCAATCATCTCCAAGGAATAGGTCCACACACCATCCACATACTGATTTTCCCAGTCATATGTTCCGGAGGCAATTGGTGCTCCATCAAGGGCTGTCATAACAGCCTTAATTCTGGTCGAACCAAACTCTATGCCTAAAACTATTTTCTCTTCATGTATTGCATTTTTAAATTCCTTATTCATCCGATCCTCCTTGTGGGTTTCAAGTTTCCCTACTATTATAGCATAGGCAAAAAGGTTTGAAAATAAGACGAATGTATGGTATTTTAAAGGTGAACGGAATAAATTTTTAGGAGGTCTATATGGAGCATACGCAGTCCGCCGAAGACTATCTGGAATCCATTTTAATACTGAGCAAAGAATTACCCGTTGTCCGTGCTGTGGACATTTGTCAATACCTTGGATTTAAGAAGTCCAGCGTCAGCATTGCCCTAAAGAGTTTACGCGAAAAAGAGATGGTTTCCGTCAATGAAAATGGATATATTACGCTGACCAATCAGGGTCTTGCCGTTGCTTCTGAAATATTTGAGCGGCATGAAGTCATCAGCCAAATTCTAATCCAATTGGGAGTCAGTGAAAAGACAGCCCTAGAGGACGCCTGCCGTATGGAACATGTCATCAGCCAGGAATCTTTTGATGCCATTAAAGAGCACATTCGTAAAAAACAATCCAAAAATACATAATTCACAGAAATTTTATGAAATTTAGACCACTTACTTGTTGCGGGTAGGTGGTCTTTTTTGATACAATGAATTTGTATGGCGTGTAAGTATATAGCGCATGAATAAGCATTTGAGTTCTAAACTAAAAGGAAAAGGAGAAACAACATGAATTACGGTTATTTCGATGGCGATCACAAAGAGTATGTTATCACCAGACCTGATACCCCATCTCCTTGGGCGAACTACCTCGGTTCCCCTGAGTATGGCGCTATCATTTCCAACAATGCCGGAGGTTACAGCTTCCAGAAATCCGGAGCAAACGGTAGAATTATCCGTTACCGCTTCAATTCTGTAGCAATGGATCAGCCAGGCAGATATATCTACATTAAGGATGCTGAGGCAAATGATTACTGGTCCGCTTCCTGGGCTCCAGTTTGTAAGCCACTTGACTCTTACAAGAGTGAGTGCCGTCACGGAACTGCATACACTGTAATCTCTTCTGAGTATAAGAAGATTCAGTCCGAAGTTTCCTACTATGTTCCACTTGGTGCCTCTTATGAAGTTTGGGCAGCTAAGATTACCAATACCGACAGCGTTCCAAGAAAGCTCTCTGTATTCGGTTACTGCGAATTCGTAAATGATAACAATTACGAGCAGGATCAGGTTAACCTTCAGTACACCCTCTTCATCACCAGAACCTACTTCAGAGATAACTTCATTCTTCAGAAGCAGAATGAGGTATTCAAGAACCCTAATACAGATCGTTTCTTAGGTCTTGCTAAGGGTAAGGTTGATGCATTCTGTGGCGACCGCGATGCTTTCGTTGGTTCTTACAGAAGCTATGCAAATCCAAAGGGCATTGAAGAAGGCCTTCAGGGCAACTTAAACTACAACACCAATTCCTGTGGTGCACTGCAGAGTGACATCGTTCTTCAGCCAGGCGAAACCAAGGAGCTCACCTATATCATGGGTCAGAGACCTGAGGCTATGGCTAAGGAAATCATTGCTAAGTACGAGGCAGCAGGTGTTGTTGAAGCAGAACTTGCTGAATTAAAGGAATACTGGCATTCTAAGTTGAATAACTTCCAGGTTAAGACTCCTGATGAAGATTTCAACAATATGGTAAATACCTGGAATGCTTACAACTGTTTCATCACCTTCACCTGGTCCAGAGCTGCATCCTTCCAGTATTGCGGTCTTCGTAATGGCTTCGGTTATCGTGATACCGTTCAGGATATTCAGGGTGTTATCCACCTTGCTCCTGAAATGGCAAAGAAGCAGATTGTATTCATGCTTTCCGCTCAGGTTACCAATGGTGCAGGTCTTCCACTTGTTAAGTATACTCACACTCCTGGTAAGGAAAATCATCCAGACGAGAACGATGAAAATACTGCATACGCAAAGGAAACCGGACATCCATCCTACAGAGCAGATGATGCTTTGTGGTTATTCCCAACCATCTACAAGTACATCTCTGAAAGCGGTGATATTGCATTCCTTGATGAGGAAGTATCTTATGCAAATGATGATGCATCCGGAACCGTTTATGATCACTTAAAGAGAGCAATCACCTTCTCCATGAACAACCTTGGTAACCATGGTATGCCAGCTGGTCTTCATGCAGACTGGAATGACTGCTTGAGACTTGGTAAGAAGGGTGAGTCCACCTTCGTTGCTTTCCAGCTTGTTTACGCAATCAAGAAGTTGCGTGAATATGCAGTCATCAAGAATGATACCGAGTATGTAGCTTACCTGGATGGTGTTCAGGCTAACTTAAAGACCATCCTTGATGCTTGCTGGAACGAAGATCGTTGGATTCGTGGTTACAAGGAAGATGGCGTTGTCATCGGCCAGAGAACCGATCCTGAAGCAAATATGTGGTTAAATCCACAGTCATGGGCAGTTATCTCAGGCTTCTCTTCTCCAGAGCAGGCTAAGCTTTCCATGGATAGCGTTGAACGCGAATTAAATACTCCATATGGTGCAATGGTTATGTACCCACCATATTTCAATCATGGTTTCAATGGTGCCCTGATGCAGTGCTTCAATCCATGCACCAAGGAAAATGCAGGTATCTTCTCTCAGCCTCAGGGTTGGTTAATTCTTGCAGAAGCATTACTTGGTAATGGTAATCGTGCTTACAAGTACTGGAAGGAAGCAGCTCCTGCTACCTACAACCAGAATGCTGAGCACAGAGTACTTGAGCCATACGTATACGGTCAGTTCGTAGAAGGTAAGGACAGCCCATTCGCAGGCCGTGCTCATGTACATTGGTTAACCGGTACAGCTTCTACCGTTTTGGTAGGTACTGTTGAAGGTATCCTTGGTATGCGTCCAAACTCTGATGGTTTGGTTATCAATCCTTCTATTCCATCTGATTGGAAGGAATATGAAATCTGCAAGACCTTCCGTGGCAAGAAGCTTCACATCGTTGTGAAGAATCCAAACGGCAAGGAATGTGGTGTTGAAAAGTTAATTGTTAACGGTACTGAAGTTGCCGGTAACTTCTTAGCTGCAAGCACCCTTGCTGATACCACCGAAGTTGAA
>JAZUHV010000057.1:0-4646 GCA_045641925.1 Butyrivibrio sp. | reverse complement strand
AATGCATGATTCGGACCAATTAGAAATTTATGAATTATTACAGTTCGTTCAACCCGCATTGAAGAAAAAGGATATGATTATTATTGGAATTGGGCAGGGAAAAGCAGAAGCATTGGAACTGGTTCGACAAATTGTGGAATTAACGGTTTCGCAAACAGGTCAGGCAGATGTAAAGCAATTCATTAAAATGAATAGCCGCAATAAGAAAAAGGATACACTGAGTGAATAACTCATGATGAAATTATGGGATTTGTTACCGTATTGTTGACAATTTTAAAGATCTTAGGCATTGTGCTTGGCTCGTTGCTGGGACTGGTTTTATTGCTTCTGGTTTTGGTGTTATTTGTACCAATTCGGTATCGAGGAGATTTGGCCTATAGTGATCAAATAGAGGATTCATTTTCATTAAAATTAAAGGCAAGTTATTTATTACATATTTTTTCTATAAATTTTTCTTTGCTTCACGGTGATACGGATTTAAAATTTAAAATATTTGGTATTACGATTGATTTTGAAAAAATCAAGGAAAATAATTCCAAACGGAAGAAGAAAAAAAGAAAAACTAAAAAGAAAAAGAAAAAAACAGTTCAAAAACAAAAGAAGCCAGAGACGGTTGATGCATCAACTAAAAAACAAGTTGATGTAAATTCTGAAAAAAAGATTGAGGAAATTCCAAAGCAGTCTGAAAAAAAGAAAAAAAGTGTTTTCAAAAAGTTGAAAGAACTTTATAATAAATTTATTGATTTTTGGAAACGCTTGAAGACTAAAATTAAAGAAATCCTCGAGACAAAGGATCGCATCGTAGAATTTCTTGAAAACAAAGAAAACCAGGAAGCATTCCATGTTGTATTACAGGGAATTGGAAAAATTCTTAAGCATATTATGCCGAGAAAGCATCTGGTGAAAATGAAATTCGGGCTGGAAGATCCTTCACTGACCGGAAAGATTTTAGGTGCTATATATGCTACATCTGCATTGATCGGAATTCGATATGATATTGAACCGAACTTTGAGCAAAAAATCATTGTAGTAGATGCATGGGCAAAGGGGCATATTCGTATATTCTCTGTGCTAATTATTGCATTAAAGATTTATAAAAATAAAAAAATTAAAGAACTTGTTCATAAATTCATGGACTAAGGGAGGAATACCATGGCAGATTCTAAACAATTTGACACTACTGTTGCATCATTATTTAATGGGATGGATGGCTTTTTATCCGCCAAAACTGTAGTAGGAGATCCTGTTACTGTAAATGATACAATTATTTTACCATTGGTGGATGTTTCCTTTGGTATGGCAGCCGGTGCAGGCAATAAGGAGAATAAAAATGCTGCTGCAGGTGGCATGGGCGGAAAGATGAGCCCTTCTGCAGTTCTCGTAATTCATAATGGTATCACCAGACTGGTTAATGTAAAAAATCAGGATTCTGTATCCAAACTGATTGATTTGATTCCAGAGGTAGTAGATAAGGTGACCAGCATGATTCAGAATAAAAAGGATCCTGAGGTTGAAAAAGCAGTAAAAGAGGCAATGAAGGAAGAATAATTTTTTGGAATTATTCATAAGTTATATTTATGTAAAAAAAAGACTTGCAATCTAATCCTTAATTTGCTAATATAACTTTTGTTGTGAGCCTGTTTAGGCATTAATTAATAAGGAGGTGCAAACATGGCTAAATGTGCTATTTGCGAAAAGGGCGCACACTTTGGTATCAAAGTAAGTCACTCACACAGACGTTCCAACAAGATGTGGAAAACCAATGTAAAATCTGTAAAGGTTCAGTTAGTAAATGGTCAGGCTAAAAAGATGTATGTATGTACTTCTTGCTTAAGATCAGGCGCAGTTGAAAGAGCTTAATGAGACAGGTTAGACCGAAGGTAGTAATACCTTCGGTTTTTTGGTATAAGGTATTTTCATTTTGAGTAATTTCATATATAATGTATGTTAAATTCTTTGAAAATAAGGAGGTAATACCTATGAAAGGACATGTGAATAATCAGTATGGTGAAGTCCTGATTGATAATGAGGTAATTGCAAAGTATGCAGGTGCTACCGCTATTGAATGTTTCGGCGTAGTTGGCATGGCAACAAAGAATGTTAAAGACGGATTGATTAAATTGTTAAAGCGCGAGAGCTTAAGCCGCGGCGTTATCGTTAAGGTTGATTCTGCTAATAAGCTTGTAATCAATTTCCATATTATTGTTGCATATGGAGTTACTATTTCAACAGTTGCGGACAATTTAGTTCATACTGTTAAATATAAGGTTGAGGAATTTACCGGCCTTAAGATTAGTCGTATCAATGTATATGTCGAAGGCGTTCGCGTCATTGACTAATTGATGAGACATTTTTAGGAGGAAATTATTGTGTCTATTTCTACAATGAATGCACAGATGATTAAGACTTGTTTCTTATCCGGTGCAGCTATGCTCGAATCCAAGAAAGAATGGATTAATGAATTAAACGTATTCCCGGTTCCAGATGGTGATACGGGTACAAATATGACATTGACCATTGCTTCTGCTGTGAAGGAAGTTGAAGCAATTGAACAGGTTGAGATGGCTACGATTTGCAAGGCTATTTCTTCAGGTTCCTTAAGAGGTGCCAGAGGTAACTCAGGTGTTATTTTATCTCAGTTACTAAGAGGCTTTACAAAGGTTGTTCGTGAGAAGGAATCTATTGATGCAGCAACTCTTGCCCAGGCATTTGATAAGGCTGTAGAAACTGCGTATAAAGCAGTTATGAAGCCAAAGGAAGGTACAATTCTTACTGTAGCCAGAGGAATGGCAGATAAGATTTTGGAATTGGCACCAACCACTCCTGATTTAGGCGTTTTGCTTGATAAGGTTATTGTTTATGGTGATGAAGTTTTGGATTATACTCCGGAACTTTTGCCAGTATTAAAGCAGGCAGGTGTTGTCGATTCTGGTGGACAGGGCCTTATGCAATTTATGAAGGGCGCTTATCAGGCATTGATGGGTAATCCAGTAGTAGCTTGCGATGAAGAGGCTGGTGAAAATTCTAAGACGAAATTTACCTATTCCGTTGAACTTGTTGTAAAGCTTGAGAAGGAATACGACAGCAGAAGAGAAAATCGTTTAAAGAATTTCTTGGAAGGTGCTGGCGGAGAATATTCCGTAACGGTAAATTCTGAAGTGGTAAAAATTTCTATGCAGGCAGATCATCCTGGTCTGATTATGGAAGAGGCTCAGAGACTTGGTTCTTTGGTTGTAATTAATGTTACAAACTTAAAAGAAACTTATGAAGAGACTGTAGCGGAAGCTGCTCCTGCTAAAGAAGAACCAGTAGTTGAAAATAAGAAATATGGATTTATTTCTGTATCTGCGGGTGCAGGACTTACCGAGATTTTTAAGAGTTTAGGTGTTGACTACGTTATCGAGGGTGGTCAGACGATGAATCCAAGTACGGAAGATATGTTAAATGCAATCGATCAGGTACATGCTGATTGTGTATTTATTTTACCAAACAATTCCAACATTATTCTTGCAGCTCAGCAGGCCCAGTCCATTGTTGAGAATAAGGAAATAGTTGTAGTACCTACAAAGACTGTACCTCAGGGTATTTCTGCTATGATTGGCTTTATGGAAGATGCTTCTCCGGAAGAAAATTTGGAAGCCATGAAGGAAGCACTTAGTGCGGTTAAGTCTGGTTCCGTTACTTATGCTGTTCGAGATACCGAGATTGATGATAAGATTATCAAAGAGAATGATATTATGGGTATTGGCGATAAGACCATTCTTTCTGTTGGACAGGACATTGCTGAAGTTACGAAGGATTTGGTTTGCCAGTTGGCTGGTGATGATGCTGAATTAATCAGTATTTATTATGGCTCTGATGTAACAGAAGAGCAGGCAAGCGCCTTAGCTGATTCATTAGGTGAGGAATATCCTGACCTTGACATTGAAATTAATAATGGTGGACAACCAATCTACTACTATTTGATTTCTGTAGAATAAGTTTATTTACAAGGAATTACTATGAATATTAGCAAGTTGAAGGGAATTGGAGAACAGACATCGCAACGTTTTGCGAAGTTAGGCATCCAATCGACCGACGACTTGCTATTATTTTACCCTCGCGGGTATGAAACCTTTGATGAACCCGTTACGGTAAATGATGTAGATCACCTTGGCATTGTTGCTATTTATGCAATGGTTGTAAATGTTCCTAAAATGAATTATCGAAGTCGCACCCATGCTGTAACTGTTCAGGTGGTGGATGAATCTGGCAGTCCATTTCGGGTAAGATGGTTTCATAGTCCATTTATATTAAATTCGATTAAACAGAATGGCAGATACGTATTTCGTGGCCGTGTTCATTTTCAGGGTGATATTCTGGTAATGGATCAACCAAAGATTTTTTCGTATGAGGATTATGCAAATATCATTCGCTTTGAACCGATGAAACCAATCTATCGATTGACCGAAGGGCTGCATCAGAGCAGTTTTGTCAAAGCAGTAATGCAGTGTTTTGAACAGGATTTGATTCCTGAGGAGTATCTGCCTGAAGATATGATTCAAAAACACGGATTTATGAATCGTCGAAATGCATTATATGCGATTCATTTTCCTAAAAATGCTGAAGAACTTGCAAAGGCAAGAAAACGCTTGGTCTTTGATGAA
>JAZUHV010000056.1:0-11327 GCA_045641925.1 Butyrivibrio sp. | reverse complement strand
CGAGCAATTCGTTCTCCCCATCTACAAGGGCCTCATTTAAATCCACGAGAAAGGTATTATAACCATATTTCCATTCGCCCACCTTCTGTCCATTCAGGTAGATTTCTGAATCCTGATATATCGCTTCAAAGCGCAGGAAGTACACGTCCCCCGCCTGTTTTTTCAATGTAAAATATTTGCGATAAAAGCCCATACTGGTTTCATATAAATTGGTTGCATCATAAATCAACCAGTCATGCGGCACATCCACACGCGCCCAGTCTGCGCTTTCTTTCGCATCCTGAATTGTACGATCAATTGGAAGCTTTAAAAACTCCCAATCCTTGTTGAATAAAGTTTGTTTCATGTTAATAATTCCAATTCATTGGTATGTAATTTTTTCCTTGATAGAAAGAAAAGGGTGGGACATCCCACCCCTTTCCATATGGTTTGTATTTCCGTTCGATTTATGCGAATGGATTTTCGCTTGGGTAACGAACACCCTTTGGCTGATTGTAATTGATTTCATCCAGCTCAACGCCAAGGTACTTAAATACCTCATAGAGAGCCTTTCCATGATGACCAAATGCAACTGCGCCGTGGTGAGGATAATTCTTCTCAACCAATACGTGACGATAGAATCTGTTCATCTCAGGAATTGCGAAGATACCGATTGCACCGAAGGATCTGGTAGCAACAGGAAGAACCTCGCCCTGTGCGATGTAAGCACGAAGCTTTGAATCAGCAGTGCTCTGTAATCTGAAGAAGGTGATGTCGCCAGGAATGATATCGCCTTCGAGGGTACCATTGGTAACCTCAATTGGAAGAGATCTTGCCATAATCATCTGATACTTCATCTCACAGAAGGAAAGCTTCGTAGAAGCGGTATTTCCACAGTGGAAGCCCATGAATACTTCCTTGTCGGTGTAGTCAAATTTAGCATTGATATCCTCTGCATAGATATCTGCAGGGACAGTATTGTTGATATCCAATAAGGTAACAGCATCACCACTGACAACAGAACCGATAAATTCGCTTAAGCATCCATAAATATCTACTTCACAGGATACAGGAATGCCCATCTTGGTTAAACGGCTGTTAACATAGCATGGTACGAAGCCGAACTGGGTCTGGAATGCTGGCCAGCACTTTCCGGCAATGGCAACATACTTCTTGTAGCCCTTGTGAGCTTCTACCCAATCCAAAAGGGTCAACTCATACTGAGCAAGCTTCTCAAGGATTTCAGGCTTCTTATTACCTGCACCAAGTTCTGCCTCCATATCCTTTACAACATCAGCAATTCTTGCATCGCCAGCATGATTATTGAAGGACTCGAACAAATCCAATTCTGAATTCTCTTCGATTTCTGCGCCAAGGTTGTAGATCTGCTTAATAGGAGCATTACATGCTAAGAAGTTCTGTGGTCTTGGGCCGAAGGAGATAATCTTTAAATCTCTAACAGCAATAATTGCTCTTGCAATTGGTGCAAATTCAGCAATCATATCTGCACACTCTGCTGCAGTACCAACAGGGTATTCAGGAATATATGCAGTCACATTACGAAGCTTTAAGTTGTAGCTTGCATTTAACATACCGCAGTATGCATCACCACGACCCTGAATCAAACCGCCGTCCTTATAGGATTCTTCTGCAGCTGCGCAGAACATAACAGGGCCATCAAAATGCTTTGCAAGCAATGTCTCGGAGATTTCCGGACCAAAGTTTCCAAGGTAAACAACGAGTGCATTACAACCCGCGTTCTTACAATCCTCTAAAGCCTGTACCATGTGAATTTCGCTTTCAACGATACAGATTGGGCACTCATAAATATTTTCAGTGCCGTACTTTGCAGTATAAGCTGCAACCAGTGCCTTTCTTCTGTTAACAGATAAGCTCTCTGGGAAGCAGTCTCTGCTGACAGCAACAATACCGATCTTTTCCTGTGGTCTGTTGTTCATGTTTTCTTTTCCTCCGTTTTCTTGAAAATAATTTATTCGTTAATATCCAGATTCTTACCAATCAGTCCCAAATGGGTTGGGCCATCAAATGATGCCTCCGGGTGGCCAATCAACCATTTATTGGTTGCTGCCAAAATTTTATCCTCGCCTTCTGTATGTGTGCTTGCCAATGGATAATTGGTTCCCTTTGGCAATACGATGCATACCTGGAAGCCAGCACCATTTGCACCGCATGGAGCATAATGCAGGGTGGTTGCATACAATTCAACCGCTGTACCTGCAGGCACTACAAAAGCTTCCATCTTTGCGGTGTCATACGTGAAATCATCTGTGATGTCCTCTTCCTTACCCAAAAGAAGAATTGCTTCGGTCGCAGCTACATTGATTTCGGAGCTTCTATGATACTCCACCGCATTAAGCAAATGATTGTGACCATTGCAATAGCCAACCTGCACATCCAATTCGCCATAGGTAATTCTCTTTAAGTCTTCACAAACCGGCAAAGCCTCGAGCTCTGGAGCGGATGGAACATATACCACATCATCTGGGCATGGGGTGGTTTTTAACACTTCACATAACTGTGTAAAATCCACATTCGTTACAACTTTTCCATACTTACGAAAAGCAGGATCGGTAACCTGTAAAATTTTCATTGTTTTACTCCTCCATAAGTCATATACATCATTATATCAAATAACTATAAAAGATTTCCATAGATTGCTTTGCAAGCAGGGTAAATTGTTGCAAACTGGCGATATCTTTCTTCGTACTTTGCAACTAATTCCTGATCTGGTTCAACGGTTTCCACAACCTTAACAAACTTCTTAGCAACAGCTTCTACGCTTTCGTATTCACCATTTGCCACAGCCGCTAACATGGCACCACCCATACCCGGGCCCTGTTCGCTTTCAATAATATCCAGCTTAATATTTAAGACATTCGCAATAATCTTCTTCCAAAGTGGGCTCTTCGCACCCCCGCCACAAATTTTACTGCGTTCAATCTGAATGCCAAGACTTCTTGCAACCTCAAAGGAATCACGCAGTGCAAAGGCTACGCCCTCTAACACCGCCTGCGTCATATCTGCGCGTGTGGTATCCATTGTCATGCCGATGAAGGTTCCCCTTGCATTTGGATCATTGTGAGGGGAACGCTCGCCCATCAGATATGGCAGGAAATAAACATGGTTCTCACCAAGCTTATCAATCTGCTTTTGTTCTGCAGCATAGTCCTCTGTGCCAATGATGTCATCCATCCACCACTTGTTGCAGGAAGCTGCAGAAAGCATGCAGCCCATCAGGTGATAATATCCATCTGCGTGACAGAAAGAATGCAGTGCATTATTCTCATCCACACCAAAGTTCTTAGAGGAAATAAAGATGGTTCCGGAGGTTCCTAAAGAGATATTACACATACCCTCGCCAACCGTTCCTGTTCCGACTGCAGCTGCGGCATTATCGCCCGCGCCGGCGGCCACAATACAGGTTTCCGGAATTCCCAGTTCCTTCGCAATCTCAGGCTTAACCGTGCCAACCTTTTCATAGCTTTCATATACAGTAGCTAACTGATCTTTTGTGATGCCACAGATTTCGCACATTTCGTCTGACCAGCAGCGATTCTTAACATCAAATACCAGCATACCGGATGCATCAGAAACATCCGTGCAAAATACACCGGAAAGCTTGTATGCGATGTAATCCTTTGGGAGCATAATCTTCTTAATACGTGCGAAGTTTTCAGGCTCCTTGTTCTTTACCCACAAAATCTTTGGAGCGGTAAAGCCGGTAAAAGAAATGTTGGCAGTATATTTAGAAAGCGTTTCCTTTCCAATCACATTATTTAAATAATCGCACTCTTCTGTCGTACGACCATCATTCCAAAGAATGGCTGGGCGAATCACCTCATCGTTCTCATCCAGGATTACCAGACCGTGCATCTGACCGCCAAAACTGATACCTGCAATCTGTGTACGATCCACATCAGCAATCAGTTCCTTGATACCTGCCATACTCTGCTCAAACCAATCCTCAGGCTTCTGCTCAGACCAGCCCGGATGTGGGAAAAAGAGCGGGTACTCCTTGGATACGATGTTGATGATTTTTCCTTCAGAATCCATCAGCAAAAGCTTAACAGCTGAGGTTCCTAAATCCACACCAATATAATACATTTTGTCCTCCTAACCCCCGTCGTGAAGGCACAATACGGGTGTATATCTCATGCTCATAATTTTACCTCAAAAACGCCCTAAAATAAAGGTCATAATTTTATCTGAATTACCTACACAATCAAAGAACGCCAAGCGAAATTGCTTGGCGTCCAAAATTGGTTTTTAATTAAATCTGTGTCCATTGATAACCGTTTGGATTGCAGTCAAAAGTTTTGCCTGATCAATCGGCTTTAACAAATACGCAGCCGGCTTCATATATAACACTTCCTCGATGTGATTCTTGTCTGACACACCTGTTAAGAAGATAACCGGAATCTTACGCAAATCCGGATCCGACTGTAAAATTTCAAATACCTGACGGCCATTGATTACAGGCATTTCATAATCTAAAAGAATGACATCCGGAACCTCACGACCAATACTGGTCAAAGCCTGTGCACCAGAAATTGCAATGGTCACCTCATAATTACTCTGCAACCAGGATTTCATATTACGGAGCCAAATCGCGGAGTCGTCCACGATAAGAATGTGCTTCTTCGCAACGCTCTTGTTTCCGAAATTTAATTCAGAAAGATCCACAACCGGGGTCTCTTTTCTGGAAATACCGGTCTTTTCCATACACTTGGAAAGAAGTTTTTCCTTTGGAGCATCCGGAGCCAGATTTTCAAACTGCTTGGTCAAATAGAAGGATACAAACGGATCGTACTGCTCGCTATTTGCCAAAGTAATAACTGGAATTTGTCTATACACTTCGGACAATAATTCGAAGATTTCCCTCGCATCCGACGCAAATTCCTCCAAATCAATGATAATCAAGTCTGGCGTTACAATACGGAGCATACCATCCATAATTTCCAGATTGCCATAGCAAAGCTGAATTGTGAAATTATCCTCCAGCCAATACTTGATTTCGTTTACCGACTCGCCCACGCGGCAAACGTATAAAATTGTTTTCTGATTGTCCATTGCCATCCCTTTTTGTCACCCCTGTTACATGCGAAGTTGGTTTTCCATGGCATCCAAGATTTCATTTGTCTTGGCACCGTCCAAGTTCATGGTTGCACTTTGAAGCTGTGCGACCAGTCCTGTCATGTTCTGCTCAAAGCGAAACTCAGCAAGTTTTGCGACATTTTCATCCACGGTATCCACATCCATAGAAGACATCGCGCTGCGGATAACCTTACATAAATTCAAGGCCTCCGTCACATCCAAATCCCTTAATTCTCCTGCTGCCTTAGCAAAGTGTGATGCAAGATTCTCGTACATCTTCTGCATCTCCTCCAAAAGGATAGGGGTGATGGCTTTTATCTTCGCCACATCCTGATCCTTCGCAGCAAATTCGGCAGTCTTTGCCAGTCCAAACAGCTGAAGAGCTCCGATTAATGCTGAAGTACTCTTCACACTGTGGGTTTCAATCCGATAAGAATTCATTCCATCCGGGGTATCGACAGCCGCAAAGAAGCTACGGATCTTATCCATGCTTTCCGGCAGCATCATATAATACTGCTCCGTGGTTTCCCACAAAAGGTCATCCATATCGGCAAAATGCATTCTGCCGTAGTCCCAGTCAATGTTATCAATCATTGGTAAATCCATGCCAAATCCTCCATCCCCATTAATAAGAAATCTTTCTGCGGGCCAGTTTCTGTGCAAGACGATTGATGTTCGTAGTTACTGTATCACCAGTCACGCGAAGCTCACGCTTGCCACCATTTCGCTTTTCGATTTCACGATATACCGCCTCATAATCCTCAATACCATTGGCAAAAATCTTGCGCAAGGTATGTCTTGTCTGTACATATCCCTCATCAATCAAATGATCAATCGCATCATGGCGGAAAGTAACTGCATCCGACACACGTTTGTCTGAACGATAGGTGAGATTCACAACCTTATTGTCGAAATACTCATTTTCGAAGGTGTAAGTGCAATTATCAAAATGGAGACAGATAATGTAATCCAAATTATGACGCATTAACGGGTGCGTTGGAATATTGTCCGCCATGGCTCCGTCAAAGTATTTATCACCATTAATGATAACTGCCTTGTTATAAATCGGCATTGCCACAGAAGCTCGCAGATAATCCCGATAATTTCTCGGATTAATCTTTGCGAAATTTTTATACTCAATGGTTAATTTTCCGATATTCAAAAGTGTGGAATAAAATGTCTCTGTGATACGGTCTCCCGGGCGCACCAAATCATGAATTATATCCTGCAAATATGCACTTTTTAAGATGGTTCCAATGAATGCATGTGTACCATTATATTCAATGTCATGCCACATCTGTGCGCCGCGATCCAGCTGGTTGGTTAAGAATGCGTAAGAATTCAGCACTCCAACAGAGGAAGCACTTACATATTGAATTGTGCCATGTGGAAACATCTCGTCTATGGCACGCAAAGCACCAATCTCGTACGCCCCCTTGGCCATCCCCCCGGCCATAATCAATCCTACGTTCATAACACTCCAATTCATGACCAAATATGTCTTTTATTGCATATAATTAGCCATTTCACGCTATTATTTTTATTATATGTCAGAAGTACTATTTTTTCAACCCAAATTCACCAGTTTTTAAAAAAACAGGGGTGTTAAATAAACACCCCTGGAACAAGTCCTTAACCCCTTTAACGTTTCGTACTGGTTGTTTTCGCTTTCAAGGTTTTCATATCCAATGAATAGTAAAATGTGACCGCGTCTATTTTCTTACCTTCTCGATAAACTGTAAACTTAATACTGTTCTGTTCTTCTTCAACTGGTTCTTCCAGCTCACTCGATGTAGAAACATTCTTTCCGCAGTTTTTGATTACCCACGAGGAAGCCTCCTCTGTTAGCTGCTCTGGCTGGATGTCAAAATTACTCATCAAACGCTGAAACATCTCACACTGATATAGATTTTTATTTCTCACATCCATATGGATTTCCACATCATCATTCGAAAGCAGCATCATATAATCATATAAATTTTTGTTCTTTGTCAGATTTTCGTTCTTAACATATCGAATGTACTCATCATAATCTGTATTCCAGTATGAATACGATGTGTCTTCTCTTCGATCTGGAATATCGTAATTATCCATAATATACTTGCCCAAATACTTGGTTACTTTTCTGGCACCGGATGGATTCAAATGAGAGCTTGCATCATAGCAGTCCGTATCGAAGTTCAAAAGATTTAAATCTAGGCAATTCACATACTTTACGTTATATTCCTTTGCAACGTCTGCAGCATAATGCGCCGCCTGTTGACGTTTCACCGATGCTGGGAAAGGAACATAGGTTAACATAACCTCAATTCCCCTTTCCTGACAATATTCAATCATCTTTCTTAAATACAAATCGCTGACGGTACCTGGTTCGATTTTTTCATCCTCTGGAATTGGATTATAAACGCCCCTCGTAATCTTTATACGGGATTTCGCACCTTTTTCATAAAGTGAAGGTGTCTCAAAGTCTGACTTCCCGAGTTCTGCCCATCTGGAATGATACACAGAAAAGTCCCATAATAGGCCAATCTTCGTACGCGGTTCGTCACTCTTTCGAACTTTTCCATTGGAAATATCCTCCTCAAGAGCAGGATCATCTAGCAAATCCCAAATTGCCTGCACCTTTGTAGCATTCAATGGAAATGCATCCAAGGATAGATGTACAAAGGAAAACTTATCCGAACATTTACGGTTCTCTTCCAGACCCAAACAATCGATCACAATCAGTTTCGGTGTAGTCTGTTCCAATGCATTTCTCATAACCCAATATGTAGTCGCAAACTGATTGGAGTGACCGCCGCAGTTGTAGGATACTATGCCATAATCATGCCATAATTCCATTGGATAAATTCCATTGATAACATGACTTGTACCCATAAACAGCACATCGAAATCCTCTTTTTGTTTCATAAAATCTTCATATTTTTGATCGCTCGCCTTGCGCTCCATCAGGTTTGTCAGAGAAAAGAGCAAAAACACTGTAAGTGCAATTGTTATTAAACTACTTACTATTTTTAAAATCTTTTGTTTCATTAAAAATCATCCCCTAAAACTGAAAATAAATGAAGTTAGCAGCGTCATAGTTTGGGCCCCAAATACCAAATGTCAAAATCAAGGCCACAGACACTGCGATAAAAATCCATCGAAACCAATAATCCTGTTTTGCAACAGTTTCACGAACCTTAATCCCTTTTTTCTTGCAGACATCAGCAAAAATCAAAATACAAATGCCGATAATCATCACGCAGAAATTCTTGTCATTCAGGCCACAATTATACAAAGATCCATCAAATAGCACCCAAGGATTGTGCACCGTAATCATAGACTTCATAATCTTTAGTGCATCCTTCAAGCGATTTGCACGGAAGAAAATCCAGGAAATATCCACCAGAACAAATGTCCCAACCATATGGATCAGTTTATGGCCAAGCGACTGCCGATTCAGTTTCAGAACACTGACCACCTTGTCCCTCGCAGGCTGTAATACCTCACCAATTACCTGATAAAGACCATTTAGCCCTCCCCAGGCCACAAATGAGAAGTTCGCACCATGCCACAAACCGCTCACCAAAAATACAATCATCTTGTTTAAGTACTTTCTGAACTTACCCTTCCTGCTTCCGCCAAGAGGAATATACAAATAATCCTTAAACCAGGATGTCAGGGAAATATGCCATCTACGCCAAAAATCACCCACAGAAGTCGCCAGATATGGTGCATTGAAGTTTTCCATTAATTCAATGCCGAGAATCTTAGCCGCACCCATGGCAACCGTCGAATATCCGGCAAAGTCACAATATATCTGAACAGCAAAAAGAGCAGTCGCAATAATCAGATAAACACCAGGAAACGAATTAAACTTTCCATAAACCGTATCTACAAAGATTGCAATTCGATCAGCCAAAACAATCTTTAAGAAGAAGCCCCAGAGCATTAAAAGCAAGCCTTCACGCAGGTTTTCAAAACTGAATTTACGTGGAACAGCCAACTGCTTCAACAAGTTCTTGGAGCGTTCAATTGGACCAGCTACAAGCTGCGGAAAGAAAGATACAAACAACGCATATCGGAAGAAATTCTTTTCCGCATAAATATCATCTCGATATACGTCCATCGTATAGCTAAGCGCCTGAAAGGTATAAAAGGAAATACCCACTGGCAAGATAATATCAAACGTCGGTATGTGCAATTGAATGTGAATCATGGCAAATGCATGCGTCAGTGTATCGATTGCAAAGCCTGTGTACTTAAAGAAAATCAAAATTGCAAGATTGGCAATAACGCTGACTGCCACAACCAGCTTCTTCAATTTCACCTGCTGTTTTTCCGGCTTATCGGTGTGCTTAATATGCTCAATCAGCAAGCCGCTGGCAAACGTGATAATAGTCGAAGTCAGAATCAGAAGGGCATACAACGCATTCCAGCACATATAAAAATAATAGCTGGCAATCAGAAGCCATATGTTCTTTACCTTCTTTGGGAGCACAAAATATCCAAGCACCACAATCGGGAAAAAGATTAAAAATTCAATTGAATTAAATAACATATCCTATCTCCTTATCAATTCATTCCACTTAGTCTCACATGTTCACTTTAGACAAAAGGCAAACGGTTTCCACATCGTTTTGTTTGCGCAATAAAAATCATGTTACGTGTCAATTCTTACAATATCAGCTAGTGATTTATTTCGATACACCAAATCATCTCTCACAGTAAATCCCTGGCTCTCCCAAAATGCATTTCCCGTTTCATTTCGTTCAAAAACAACCAGTGCCACTTTATTAATTCCAAGTGCTGATAATTGATCCAGTGCGGCATCAACCAATTTTTTCGCAATACCTTGCTTTCTATGATTCGGATGTACAGCTGTATGGTAGATATAACCGCGTCGCCCATCATTACCAACCATAATGACGCCAACAATAGATGTTTCCTTCGTTGCGACGAGACAAGTGTCCGGATTTCTCTGAAGGAATTTCTTTATACCTTCTCTTGAATCATCAAGATTATTTAATCCCATTCCTACACAAGATAACCACAATGAATATACCTCATCATAGTCTTCTATTTTCATTTTTCTAATAGTCATTCGTATCCTCCAGCTGCTAGAACATTTTTCCATCTCTCATAAATGGGCCAATGTTTACATGTATAATGCCATTTCTATGCTGAATTAAATCATTTCGGGTAACAACATATTTCGGATAGTTATCCTTGATTGTCTCAAGCGGTCTGTATTCTCTATCTTCTGTATTCCGACTGCTGAGTATGGTCATTGCCACCTGCACATAAGAATACTGCATCATTTCATTTCTCATGATAAAATCGCATTCCAGTTTGCCAATTCGCCCTACACTTACCGCATATCCTTTTGCTTTTGCGTAGATATAGGTAATATTCTCTAATACCAGTCCATAGTTAAAGCGGTTATCCGTATTGGTGGCAAAATAAAAACCAAGATCTGCAATATAGTATTTCTGCTCTCCGGAAATCGACTTACGTGATTTCAAATCAAAACGCTCACACTTATAAAGTATCTTCGCATCAATAAGAATCTGAATATATCGATTCAGTGTCTCCCTGGTTATATCTTTTGTTGACATGTTTCTTGTTCAGAAGAACGACAGTCTCCACATGCCCCGTATACGGAAACAAATCCACCGGTTGGCACTGTTTCACCTGATATCCCTTCTTTGTGAGCACCTTCAAATCGCGTGCCTGTGTTTCTGGGTTGCAGGAGATGTAGACAATCTTCTTTGGTGAGGCCTTGACGATGGACTTCAAGAAAGCATCGTCTGAGCCACTTCTTGGTGGATCCATGAATACCACGTCAAAATGTTTGCCGGCAGCGGCCTGCGCCACCATAAACTCCCCAGCATCGCCCTGTAGGAAACGGCAGTTTTTGATAGCATTTAGTTTACAATTATTGGCCGCGTCCTTTACTGCGTCCTTATTTAATTCCACGCCAACTACGGACTTGGATTTGTCTGCAGCGCAGATGCCGATGGTTCCAATGCCACTGTAGGCGTCCAAAACATCCTCTGTTCCAGTGAGTTCTGCCATCTTCATGGCAGTCTCATAAAGGACCTCACACTGCTCATGGTTTATCTGGTAAAACGACTTTGAAGAAATAGCAAAGCGCTTGCCACAAAGTTCATCCTCAATATATCCTTTTCCGTACAGCACTTCCTCACGTTCACCAAGAACCATGCTGGTGCGGCGATTATTTACATTGG
>JAZUHV010000055.1:0-3190 GCA_045641925.1 Butyrivibrio sp. | reverse complement strand
AGATGATTGCTGCCACTGAAAACATTCGTGAAGAATGTAAGGCGCAGGTGGCTATGTTTAAGAGTGAGGAAAAACTCATTGAGGCACAGCGTATTTCCGAGCGAACAAACTTTGACGTTGAAATGCTTTTGGAAACTGGCTTTTGTTCCGGTATTGAGAATTACTCCAGACATCTGACTGGCCTGGCACCAGGGCAGCCGCCATACACGCTGATGGACTATTTTGATGATGATTTTTTAATTATTGTTGACGAGAGTCACATCACGATTCCGCAGGTACGCGGTATGTATTTCGGTGATCGTAGCCGTAAGACCAATCTGGTGAATTATGGTTTCCGTCTGCCTTCCGCTTTGGACAATCGACCATTGAATTTTGAGGAATTTGAGTCAAAGATAGACCAAATGCTATTTGTATCTGCGACACCATCTGAGTATGAAGAGACGCATGAATTGAACCGCGTGGAGCAGGTTATTCGCCCGACCGGCTTATTGGATCCGGAGGTCACAGTAAAGCCTGTAGAAGGCCAAATTGATGATTTAATCAGTGAGGTGAATAAAGAGGTGAAGGAGAACCGAAAGGTTCTTGTAACGACCTTAACGAAGCGTATGGCAGAGGATTTGACCACCTACATGAAAGAGATGGGCATTCGCGTACAGTATTTGCATTCGGACATCGATACGCTGGAGCGTGCACAAATTATTCGTGATATGCGATTGGATAAATTCGATGTACTGGTCGGCATCAATCTTTTGCGAGAAGGCCTGGATATTCCGGAAATCGGACTTGTGGCCATTATTGATGCGGATAAGGAAGGCTTCCTGCGATCAGAAACCTCGCTGATTCAGACCATTGGCCGTGCAGCCCGTAATGCGGATGGTCGTGTAATTATGTACGCGGATAATATGACCGATTCCATGAAAAATGCTATTTCAGAGACGAATCGTCGTCGTGCGATTCAGCAGAAATATAATGAAGAACACGGTATTACGCCGACAACGATTAAGAAGGCAGTCCGCGAACTGATTGCCATCTCTAAGGCGGCCAATGAAGGCGGCGTGAAGTTAAAGAAGAGCATCGAGTCCATGGATAATCATGAACTTCTAAAGATGATAGAGGAACTGAGTAAGAAGATGCACCGCGCGGCTGCAGATTTGAACTTTGAGCAGGCTGCAGAGATTCGTGATCAAATTGCGGAAATTCGAAAGACCATCGCTGAAAATGCATAACATAAGGATTGAACAATGAGTGAACTTTATTCCAGACAATATATTAAAATTCGTGGAGCAGCTGAGCATAATCTGAAAAATGTGGATGTGGATATTCCAAGAGACAGCTTTACCGTTCTGACCGGTTTGTCCGGTTCGGGTAAGTCTTCTCTGGCCTTTGACACCATCTATGCAGAGGGACAGAGACGATATATGGAGTCTTTATCCTCCTATGCGCGTCAGTTTTTAGGACAAATGGAGAAACCAAATGTGGAGAGCATTGAAGGGCTATCTCCAGCGATTTCCATTGATCAGAAGTCCACGAACCGTAACCCGCGTTCCACGGTTGGAACCGTAACGGAAATCTATGATTATTTACGACTTTTGTATGCACGTATCGGCGTGCCGCACTGCCCGCAGTGTGGTCGAGAGATTCATAAGCAGACCGTGGACCAGATTGTGGACCAAATCTTACTTTTGCCGGAACGTACCAAATTCCAGCTTTTGGCCCCGGTTGTGCGCGGACGTAAGGGACGTCATGAAAAGATTTTCGAAGAGGCCAAGAAGAGCGGCTATGTGCGTGTACGTGTAGATGGAGATACGTATGACCTCTCAGAAGATATTGTTTTAGAGAAAAATAATAAGCATAATATCGAAATCGTAGTGGACCGTCTGGTCGTTAAGGAAGGGATGGAGCGCCGATTGGCGGATTCCATAGAGACCGTAATGAAACTGGCGGAGGGCAATCTAATCGTAGATGTGGTGGATGGAGAGGAACTGAACTTTTCTTTGCATTTTGCCTGCCCGGACTGCGGCGTAAGCATTGAAGAAGTGGAGCCAAGAAGCTTTTCCTTTAATAATCCGTTTGGCGCCTGCCCAGTTTGTGTGGGCCTTGGCTTTAAGATGGAATTTGACCCACAGCTGGTGGTTCCGGACCGCCGCCTGTCCATTCGTGAGGGTGCTATTGTATGCCCTGGATGGCAGAGCGCAAACGATGGAAAGAGCTTTGCATACTGCCTTTTGGATGCTCTGTCAAAGGAATACAAGTTCTCTTTGGATACACCTTTTAAGGATTATCCAAAGGATATTCAGGAAATGTTATTCTACGGCTTTGATCGTACGGTTAAGGTGCATTATCACGGACAGCGTGGAGAGGGTTTTTATGATATACACTTTGATGGTCTGATTCATAATTTGCAGCAGCGTTATCGTGAAACCGCTTCAGATACCATGAAGCAGGAATATGAAACCTATATGCAGATTACGCCTTGCGAGGCATGTCATGGCCAGCGACTGAAGCCAGGTTCTCTGGCTGTAACGGTTGGGGACAAAAATATATACGAAACCACACAGATGAGTGTGTCAACATTGGTTTCCTATTTTGAAAATCTGAATTTGACCCCAATGCAGCACCATATTGGCGACCAGATTTTAAAGGAAATTAAGGCCAGAATTGGCTTCTTAAACAGTGTAGGACTGGACTATCTGACCTTGGCACGTGCGACAGGGTCCCTGTCCGGCGGAGAGGCACAGCGAATCCGTCTGGCAACTCAGATCGGCTCCGGTCTGGTGGGCGTGGCATATATTTTGGATGAGCCTAGTATCGGTTTGCATCAGAAGGACAATGATAAATTGTTGGCGTCCCTGATGCGCCTTCGCGACCTCGGAAATACACTGATTGTCGTGGAACATGATGAGGATACGATGCTTGCGGCGGATTATATTGTCGATATCGGTCCGCGAGCTGGTGAGCACGGCGGTGAGATTATCGCGACCGGCAATGCAGAAGAAATTATGAAATGTGAGGACTCCATCACCGGTGCATATTTGTCCGGCCGTATGAAGATTCCTGTGCCGGAGGAACGTAAAAAGGCGGAGAAGTGGATTACCGTAAAGGGAGCCCGCCAAAATAATTTAAAGAATATTGACGTGGATTTTCCATTGGGCGTTTTAACCTGCGTGACCGGTGTGTCCGGCTCTGGAAA
>JAZUHV010000054.1:0-9921 GCA_045641925.1 Butyrivibrio sp. | reverse complement strand
TCATCAACAAGCCAGGCCGCTTAACAGAGGAAGAGTACGAAAAAATCAAAAAGCACACCGTTAACGGAGCCAGAATCCTCGAGAAAATGAAAGACATTCCATATCTTCGTGAAGGGGCTAAATACCATCACGAGCGTTATGATGGAAAGGGTTATCCAGAGGGACTTGCCGGGGAGGAAATTCCAGAAATTGCAAGAATTATTGCTGTAGCAGATGCGTATGATGCAATGACCTCATACAGAAGTTATCGAGCTTCCATGGACCAGGTGGTTGTGAAGCAGGAAATCTGGAAGGGAATGGGAACACAGTTTGATCCATTATTCGCCAAGATTATGATTTCCTTAATCGACGCTGACATCCACTACGAAATGCGTGAGATTCCAGGTGAAACGAACGAGATTGAATTTGATGATGCCGGTGATGAAATTGTATGGACCGTTCCACCAAAAAGTCTGAGTTCAGAAGTTACGTTAATGGCAGAAACTGACATAAACGTTCTGGCCAGGTTTATCAACACAGAGGAAAAGTGGGCCAATCCGTCTGGTAATATTGAAATTACCGACCAAGTCAGAACAGTTCGTTTTCGCTCCATGTCACGTCCGGAGTCAAAGTATGTCTGGAACAGTCCGACAATCGTGGTATATTCTTCGGATGATGGAACCCCTCAAAGCAGTAACTATGATGAACTTGGCGTGTTTATGAGTGCTGGTTATAGTTGGAGAGCGGGATCAACAGATTACGAATGGATTACATTCACCAAGAATGATGCTTTTGAAAACTGGGATCAGTGGATTGAGCAAAATAAAGCGGGTATGGATTATTTTGTGGACTACATCCGCAAAGGGAAAGAAGTATATTTAAAAATCTATAACGACTTGTTAACGATGGATGCACACCTATTCCTGCCGGACAACTATAAGGAAAAAATGTACTTTACGATTTCGGGTGAATTCTGTACGATTTCCGATGTGGAGCGATGCTAAAAAGATGAGAATCTATATAGACTTTGATGACGTAATTTGTGAAACCGCAAAATTCTTTACAAAGATTGCGAAGGAACTCTTTGACGTGGATGTTCCTTACAGCGAGTTTCAGTTTTTCAATATGCAAAAGACCTTTCACCTGACGGATGAGCAGTACACCGAGCTGATGAAGGCCGGACATATTCCTGAGAATTTATTGGCATATGATGAGACGCCGAATGCTTCCGAAACGATTAATCAGTGGGTGGATGCGGGACATGATGTGTCCATTATTACGGGCCGCCCGTTTGATGCGTACGAGCCTTCCAGACAGTGGTTGGACGAACATTATTTGGAGCGCGTTCCCCTGTTCTGTGTGGACAAATACGGCCGCGAGCAGTTCAACCAGGATTGTACCTACAGCATGACATTGGCACAGTTATATAATCTGACCTTTGATTTTGCAATCGAGGATTCTCCAAATGCATTTGAGCATGTGCAGCATTTTGAGAATTGTAAAGTGGCGGTGTTTAACCGCCCATGGAATCTTCAGGTGGCACTTCCAAACAGTGACTTTGTCAGATGCAATGACTGGAAGGAAATTGACCGCCTGCTGAAGGAAATACAGGCAGTCAGAACCGATTTGTAAGCTGCATCACGGAGGATGAGAGGATGCACCAAACAGTTAAAATTGTAATCGGAAGGGGCTATGGCGATGAAGGCAAAGGCCTGGCGACGGACTGGATTTGCAGCAATGCAAGGGATGCCATTGTGGTAAAGCACAATGGTGGTGCACAGGCTGGTCATACCGTTGATTTGCCCTCCATACGATTTATTTTTCACCAATTAGGCTCAGGATCGTTTCGCCATGCGGATACGTTCTGGGCCCATTCCTATTTACCGGACCTTTTTAAGCTGCGTGAAGAGTTTGAGAGCTTTAGAGAAATTGCCGGATTTGCGCCAAGGATATATGCTGACCCGAATACCAGCCTGACGCTGATTTTTGATGTGATTATAAACCAGGCACTGGAGACGTTGCGTGGTGATGCCAGACATGGTAGCTGTGGGATGGGTATTAACGAAGCAGATTTGCGTACGAAGGCTGGATATGGCCTAAAAATTTCAGATTTGGTCGGGCTTACGCCCGAAGCATTGGCTGAGCGGATGAGGACATTAAGAGATGCCTATGTACCACGGAGGAAGCAAGAACTTGAAGTGACGGAGTTTTCGGCGGAATTTGAGGAGCTTTTGACCTCGGACGAGGTGCTTTATAACGCGGCAGAGGAGATGCTTGCGGCGTTTCGCCTGGTTACGCTTGTGGCGGAACAGGAGCTTTTGCCGACCCGGGAGACTGTTGTATTTGAAACTGGTCAGGGGCTTCTTTTGGATGGCTGTCTGGAAGCGAATTTTCCTCATGTGACGGCGTCCAGGACGGGATTGACCAATCCTGTGGAAATAATAAAAGACTGTCATTTGGCGAATTTCGAGGTCATTTATGTGGCGCGCAGTTATGTAACAAGACATGGTGAAGGACCTCTCTTATACGAAGTTACGAAGGATGATATCTGCAAAACCATGCTGGATTTGACCAATCAGCCAAATCCGTGGCAGGGAACATTGCGCTACGGATTATATGGCTCGGTGGAGGAATTCCTCAGACCGATTCATGCCGATTTAGAAGCACAGAATACACCCCTTAAAGCGTCCCTTCTCATTACACATTTAAATGAAACCGCTGGCAGCCTTAGGACCATGTCCGGGCCTGTGGAGGTGAGTGCACTTCGCGGACAGGGATTTACAGAAATTTATTGCTCATTTACACCATTTGCTACGGATATTCTGCCGTTTGCCAAATAGGGATAGTGGTACTATAATGCATATAGTTTAGTTAGAAATGGAGAAGCCGCGATGGGTTTTCGAAATGATGCAGAGGACGAATCCTGCGAAGATCAAATTGACATCTTTTCTTATATGGGAATTCGCGACGAAGCAGCGGAAGAGGAAGCAGCCCGGAAGGCAGCCCACCGTGCAGAGATGTTAGCCCTGATGGAAAAGGGAACACCGGCTAAGACTCCGGTAAAACCGCTGTTGAATCGCTTTGGCAGATGGTATGTATTCCAGTGCCCGAACTGTGGGCATGAAATCCAGCGAGAAACCACGGATAAAACCATCAGCTATAAATCCAACTTAAAGAAATGCCCATATTGTGAATCAAAATTGGTATGGGAAATGTAATGATGAAAATCGCTTTATCCGATAAAGGATGGGCGATTTTTTTGGGAAAAAATAAATTTGTGACTATTTCGTGACTGGACAGTGTGCTATTATAAGGATTTATGGGGAAGAACATATATTAACCTTCTCTAAAATAGACTGGATTATGAATTTGCTTAAAAAAATAGGTTGATTTTTCACGGAGGCGGAAAAATGAGAAAGATTTTAACAAGACTTCTTGCATCAATACTATGCTTGGGGATGTTACTTTCTTTGTTTGGAAATGGGGACATCTTACTGAAGACAGTGTATGGTGATGCCGTAGTTGAACCGGAGAGTGGACCACATGGTTCCGGTAGTTATCAGCTGAATGAGGTCCCAGGGGACTATCGATTCTATACGGAATATTATGTGGGTGCTGCATCAGGAAAAAGCAGTAAGACCGCTGGTATTGAGCGTAGAACCGTAATTCGTGTTTATGCAAAGGCGGGGGAAATTATCCTCTTTGGTAGTAGTGTCAGCGATAGTGAAATAGATGCAAACAATCATTGGACTGGTGCTGTGACTGGAACGGACATTGTCATTACGAGACCGGACGGAACAAAAGTTACCGAGGATGTTATTGCACCGGGAAAGGCCGACTCTACAGGCCATGTGTGGGCAAAGGGTCATGGATATATTGCAAATCCAACGCAGGAAAAATATGGTCCTATGGTAAACCATGCAGACGAGGCAGATGCTGAGGGAAAGTATTATGTCCCGCTTCGCTATGATGTAACCGCGGATGGTGTATATTCTTTTGAATTTCATTCAAAAACCGGATACAACGACGGATCGACTCCGACACCGAAATTAGCTGGTGACGCCAACTGGGCTCAGAATAAAACGACCGTTGCGGCCTGGGATGTTACCGTGCTTGGAGAAAATGCCAGCAGTAATTGGGAAGTTAAGGAAGGTCGTGCCTGGGCAGATTATTTGGCCTTATCGACCGGAGATGCGGGCACGAAGGTGTCCGACCTGAATGTGCACGTTCTGACGCATGATGGCTACGTTTATAAGGTTGATTTTGAGAGAGCTGTGCCTTTCGGCTTTATTTTCTTTGCCAATAATACTGGCTTTATGACAAGTATTAGTGATGATAGTGGAAACGAGACCAAAAGTCCGATTTATCATTCCTTCTACGATTCAACAAATGATTTGGACCACATGAAGGATGGCGAAAATATCATCCTGCATAAGCCAAATGAACCGGATACCGACACAGAGGAGACCTATAAAATCTTCTTTAACAGACCTAGTAACGATTTAAATAATGTTACTTATATGCAGAATGGTAACACCATTAAAATGAAGACAACACCGGACTCAAATGTAATATTAACGGCTTTGAAGTTTACCGGAATTGGTGAGAATCTTGCTCATTCCGGTCATGGTGGAAAGTTCACGTTCCACTCCTCCGGTGAAGCAATTGTTACCATCCGTTTGGATTTGCGAAAAGCGATTTTTGAATCAAAGCAAACCATGGATGGCTACGAAGGCAGTGGCCTTATTGAACTTACGGCTCCTGCACATTTAGGGGATAATACATTCTATTGGGATGGAAAGGATACAGAGGGACAGGTTGTTCCTGCCGGTATTTATGGTAATCAGAACGTTGTTATTTCAACGGAGGTAAAGCGCGGTGAATTACACTTCCCTGTGATTGATATGGAGGGCTTATACGGCGGCCTTCATGTAGAACGATTGAACAAGGCAGATTCTGAGAGTGAAGCCAATCGTGTCGCTAATGCCTACAATTTATATTATAACAATAACCCACTGGTTTACGGAACAATCGAAGGAAAGGATGTTCAGAAGACCCTGGTAGGTGGATATAATATTCTGTCCGATGGAACGAAATCCTATAATATTTCTTCCGATAAAGGTGGCTTAAGCTTTTTTAAGAATAATCTGGGCGATGTCACCACCTTAAAAAAGGACGATAAGGAATATCTTGCCAAGAAATTGTTCGATACAGCCTATGATGATCTTCCAGAGGATAACAAGGCCATTATTGATGCAGAATTCGGTAAAGAGTTAGATACCTATCATTTTGAACCAGTTAATTCGCTGAATAATTCGATGAAGTTCACCTGCAGCGCTTACAATGGCGGTGGAAATCAGGCAGGTATTGACGCGTGGACATATTATTCTCAGGGTGTGGATCCACAGATCATCAGCTTTGCGGTATTGGATGCGGCGGACCGAGGCGTTGTTCAGGGACAAATCTTCTATGATTCGAATATTTCCTCAACCTTTGACGATGGGGACCATGTATTACCGAATGTAAGGGTACGTCTTATGGACAAGAATGGGAAGCCATTAAAGCATGAGGAGTCTCTGCCTTGCTTTGATGAATCCGGACATTTCCAGTACAACGAAGACGGAAGCGTAAAGTATGAGCTTCGTAATGTAACCTTTGAATCGCTGACGGATGCTGCCGGAAAGTATCGCTTTACGGGTGTTCCGTACAGTACGACAGAGGATACCACTTATTATGTACAGGTGCTGTTATCGGATGTGCAGTCAGAGGTTCTTCGTTATACCTGTACCACTTCAGAAGAAGTAAAGAACAAGCTGGTTACTGGTGATGGTTCGCATTTTCATAGTAATACCATCGATGGTGAGTATGGTGCGGATGGTAATAAGGTTGTGGCTGTGACGGACGTCTCAAAGATTTATGGCCATAAATATGCGCGCGATACGAAGACCAATGATACGATTTATGATTCCGGAAATACGAACAATACGCAGAAGATTACCTTCTCCAACAGTGATATTCATATGGAAGGTGGTGTTCGTGTAGAGGAATTTAAAAAGATTGGCTATAGCACTACCGTTCCTGAAGCAAATCAAAAGAATTACAGAGTGACCAAAACCTGGGGTATTGATAGCCAGGGCAATACGACGCATCAGATTTCTGACGGTTTGACTGTGGAATTGTGGGTATGGAATGATTCAGATGTTAAGGAAGAAAATGCCCTTTCCTTAAGCCGTCGTACCGGATCCTTGCTGGATACGCAGGTGTTAAATGCCGAGAACGGCTGGACTTACACCTGGACCAATCTGGATGATCGTTTGCAGTATTATGTATTAGAGTATTACACCAAGAAAAAAGTGAACGGTGAAGTGATTTATAATGACCGTCAGGAGCCAAGAATGGTTTTGATTGGCGGAACGATGCCGATTTTCAGTACAATTCCAGCGGATAATATCGGAATCTATGGATTTACGACGAATTTGGGTGACTATCCGGAGACAATTCCGGATCCAACTGATAATACGAAAACGCGTATCAAAATTCAGAGCTTTGCCGATGGTGGTGTTCATGCGAATTCAATTACCAAGCAGGAGAAGCTGGAATCCGTGGAAAATAATGCAAGACAGTACGATGTCTGGTATACCCTGTCCAAGGATGATGAAAAGACCAATGTAATCACGCTGACCAATAGTCAGGTTTTTGATGACAGGACATATTATGTTTGGTTGGGTCATCAGACAAAGCTTCCTGATTTAATTTCTCAGACCTTTGTGGAGAATGGCCAAAGACAGAGCCATGCAATCACCCTGATAAAGGACCAGCTAATTCAGGACGGAGAATATCGCATCAAGGGAATTTCTGTTTCCTCTGTCGATGCGGCTCAGTCGGATAATGCAGAAGGTAATGCCACCGATGCATTTCGAATTAAGGAAAATGGAAAAGCAGCATTATTTACGGCAACGGACCATGGTAATTATAAGACCGGAACCGGAACGCGTACCTATCAGGTAAAATATGTCGTGAACCGTCTTACAAAGGCACCTGTCAGCGTTAAGCCAAACGATATGGGAAAACTGGTTTTGACGGATAATGAAAGTGTTGTAGTGGAAGGAAATGACGACTACGTCGTATATTCCTGGTATATGACAATTCATGTATATGATGTCGAATCCGATGGCGTGATTGAATATGATCCAAGTGCGGGCGATGTGATTTTACAAAAGTCCCTGGAGGTCGGAACGAACCTTCACTGGACCCTGTCCCATAGTGAGACGAATGCGAATTCCGTTGTTTATGAAAGCGATGATTCCAGAACAGAGGGATTATTGGCAAATGATACCTACCGCGTTCCATTGTACAAGGGTGCGATTAATCCGGATATGGGAAGCTGTGCGGATGTGATTGGAATTGCATATGCAGGTTCAAAGACCGTTGAGGATGTTTCACAACTGGCATTTTCAGATACTTATGATTCCCGATACGGTGGTGGTGTGCTTGCCTGTGAGGATGGTACGGCAAAGGTTGATGGCAATGGCGGAAGCGTTACCGTTAAGCTGAATACCCTGCGTAATATGAGAATTAACCGTACACAGGATCATGCGAATTTCGCGGATATTACATTTACACCTAATAAGCAGAGAGATTCTGTGGAGGATGTGTTCTATTACAAGATTGCGATATTTGCCGAAGATAGTACCTATCAGTTCTTTCAGTATGATGATATTGATGCATCGGAGGGCGTGGTTATGTATACCTACTTTACGATGAAACCAAAGGACGATGTAAGGGATATTCCAACGGGTGATGCAACACCGTTGCCGATGTATTTTATAATGATGATCGGTGCCATGGGAATGATGGCGGGAGCTGTATTGATTGGCAGAAAGAGAAGATAAAAATACCGCAGGCTGAATTTTTCAGTCTGCGGATTTTTTTATTTTTCAAATGTATATGGTTCGCCTTCGCTTAAGTACAAACCACTGACACTGATTTGTTTAATTATAATCTGGTCGCCTTCGTGTAGCTGCATATCATCGATAATCAATTCCTGTGGACCATTATAAATGGTTTTACAAAGGTTTCCATTGATGTATACACGGCTCCAGATGGTGAAGTTTTCACCAAGAACACTAATGTGGTTGTAGACATTCTTAGCGCTGCTAATGGAAATCGGACGATAACCCATCTGCATGTCAGTTCTGCTATATGGGAAGACTCCATCATAGGCATTGCAGTCTCCGTAGAGGATGTCATACTCTAAAAGCTGCAGCTTTTCTAAGTATTCTTCGTCGTTGTAGGTCGAATCATAGAGGTGTGCATAGTGCAGACGATAGAGCATGTTTCCGGAAAGCCCTGCCTGCTTTAATGCAACAGTGGACAATTGGTAGGCCTCAATATCACGGTCTTCCTCTGGTAGGCCCATATTGTCCCAAATTACGTATTGTGTCTGGTACATATCTTTGTTGGATAAATCCTCCGCATCCAAATCCAAAGGTGGAAGATGGTCGCCGTAGAGCACCAAAATGCTTTCTTCATCGCGGGATTCCAACAACGCAATCAGGTCTGCCACAAAGGCATCCACATCATGAATCTGATTCACATAATAGGTTAGTCCGTTCGGATTTCCGGATAAATTATCCGGGTCTTCTGCAGTAATCGGAAGGTCTAGTCCTTCAATGTCCGAAGGATATTCTCCGTGGCTCTGTACTGCAATGGTAAAGATGAAATCCTGGTTTTCAGTGGAATCTAACATATTACGAATTTCTCCAACGATACAGGCATCCTTTGCCCAACCGACTGGGGTGGTTTCATAATCTGAGATATATTCGATGGAGGTAAATGTGTCAAATCCAAGATTTGGGAATACCTCGTTTCGAGCATAGAAATCACCTTCATTGTCATGCAATGCGAAGGTCGAATAGCCCAGGTCCTTCATATAATAAGCGACGCTTTCACAAGGGCGGTTCATCAAAATGGTTTTGTATGGGTATTCGCCAGGACCGAAATGATCCATATTCATACCGGAAATAACCTCAAATTCCGAATTAGCGGTTCCGCCACCATAGGATGGAACAGAGATATATCCGGAGGAATACTTGTCATAAAGTGCGTGAAGCGTTGGGAGCGGATCCTCCGAGAAGGAAGCTCCTTTGATGTGGGTCGGATCAAACAGCGATTCTAACTGTACAAAGATAATATTTGGGCTATTTGACTCGACAGGCGGGTTTGGCGTATCAACAGAAGGCTCCTCCGACGGCTTATTTATATCGGAGGTTGGAATCTCCTGACCAATATCATGAATCAAATCATCTACGAGATCGTCAGAGTAATCATTTGGACGGTCCACACCGAAACCGAAGATGGAGGCAGTAAAGCAATAGGCAAAACCATTGTCAAAATAGGCCTGTTTGATATTACCAAAATTGGTTTCCAGAATGCCGGTCATGGAACCGAAATAGTTGGAGCCGAAGGCCAGCGCAAAGCAAACGCCGGAAAAGGCGATGCATTTCAAATAATTGATCTTTTGGTGCACCTTTGGAGACTTAATTGCCATAAATACGATTCCGGCAACCATTGACAGAATCAAAAGCACCACCAGGCCGATTTGGAACGGATTCATAAAGTTAGGAAGGACGAGAAAACCTTCCTTGGCATCCAAAAAGTCCGGCAGGGTCAAAGGTGTGTGGCGAATTGCCATTAAAATACCATTTAAGATGCCTAAGAAGCCTAATGGAAGCGAGAACATAAAGGTTGCAAATGCTCTTTTTTTGAAGAATTGTCCCAAAGAAACAATCGCTATAATTTCTACTAAATTGATTAAGAAGATGTGCGGACGCGTAACCATGAAAACAATTGCTTCCAGGAAGGAAAGATGGCACAGTGATTCAATGAAGATGTTAAGTGCCAAACCTAATAAAACATAACGCACGGCAGTAATGGAAAAAA
>JAZUHV010000053.1:0-2364 GCA_045641925.1 Butyrivibrio sp. | reverse complement strand
GAAGACAACAAATAAATCCAAAAGAAAAATATGGCCGGAAGTACTTTTGATTATTTCTGCACTGATACTAGGCACCCTGGTTGTGCTGCTGGTATATCGTGCCAACAAACTAAAGCCGTCGGATGAAGAGAAGCGTACCATTGCCGGAAGTTTTCCTATGCCATCCGAGCTGGTGGAGGCGGATAAGTCGGTGTATTTCCCTGTTATGCAGATTCCGGATATGATATTTGAGAAGATGAAGGGAGTTACCTTTCGTGAGGATTGTCCGGTAACCCGCGAAGAACTGCGTTATATCAAGCTTCTGCACTGGGGAACGGATGGACAGGCTCATCAGGGTGAAATCATCGTAAATGAGCAGATTGCGGACGATGTGCAGGATATTTTCTTTAAGCTATATAAAGCGTCGTACCCTATCGAGAGTGTGAAACTGGTGGATGTGTATGGTGGCAATGATGAGGTTTCCATGGCCAAAAATAACACTAGTGGGTTTAATGCCAGAAAGATGACTGAGGGAGACTCCTGGTCCAAGCATGCATATGGTATGGCAATTGATCTGAATCCAAAATATAATCCGTATGTGAAGGGTGAACAGATTTTGCCGGTGGATTCTGTGGAATATGCGGACCGTACGAAGTCATTCCGCATGAAAATTGATACTTCAGATTATGCATATAAATTATTCATTTCTTATGGATTTGACTGGGGTGGAAACTGGTCAAACCTGCAGGATTATCAGCATTTTGAACGATAAATCTTAGCGAAACATAATATTTTACTTTGATAGAATTTTATAAGGAATAATTAAAAGGTATCTGTTCATGATATGGACAGATACCTTTTCCGTTTTGCGCGCTCTGATATACTACGCATATCAGAAATAGGTATCTCCTTTACAGAGATACCTATTAAAAATCACTACGGAGGATGTTTATGGGAGAGAAATTAATTGCGGAAAGCCACGGGATAAAAGCCCCACGCGCTATTAGTGTGGTCCTTATTGTTTTGGGGGGCGTATGGCTTTTTTGTTGTCAGATGTTTGGAGTTGACGGCGCGATTAATGATTTGGCTGATCATTATATAGTGCCTGAATGGAATTTTATATATTTTTTGATATCTTATATAGGTATAATACCAATTATTATGGGAATTGTCATAAATAATAAATATCACCGTTCGTTCATTATCATCACTGATAGAAGGGCTATCGGAAGAATGAGTAGTGGAAAACAGTTAGATATACCAATTGATAAAATTTCAGCAATCTCTACTACAGGAGGCGGAGGTATCAATATTTCGTCGTCTTCTGGAACAATGAAATTCCGGGGAATTGCTAACAACGAAGAATTGCGAGAGATTATCCGCAAGTTAATTGTCCCAAATAGTAATTTTGAGGGCACAACTTTTCCTGCTCATGAAATGAGCGTTGCCGACGAAATTATGAAATACAAGGCATTTCTTGATCAGGGCATTATTACTGTAGATGAATTTGAGGCTAAGAAGAAACAAATTCTGGGATTGTAAGATTCATTGCTTCTTATTACTAATAAAAAGTGTTTTGGAGGTCAACTATGATGGAAAATGAGGTAGAAATAATCCGGGGAGAAGGGTACATATCAAGTTTCGTGGTTTTAATCTAATTGAATGATGTGTTGTTTGGGCTAGCACTAGCAAACATTTCTTTATGGATAGGATATAAATCGTTTTCTAGACAGAAGCATCAAAAATCATCCTGTCAATCCTTTTTGATGCCTAATTTCGCATAAATAAAATGAAAAAGCATCGATATACTAAATTTCTAGTATATTCGATGCTTTTTACACTTTAGAAGGTTGATTCAGGGCATCGGATTTTCTTTATTTGTTTTTATCCGATGCTTTTATCTGACCGCATCCCTAAATAGTTGTTTCATAGTACTTTTTCGCAATATTGCAAAATCAGTTCACAGCCAATTAAGCTATTCTTCCAAATATGCTTCACAATGCTTGATTTCTTCCAGCATAACAGCCTTGCCAGGCGCTCCTTTAGTAAGACGCTTTTCTACGCAGGTCTTTAAGCTGATTGCTTCATAGATATCTTCCTCAAATACATCACATACCTTCTTGTATTCTTCTAAAGGAAGCTCATCTAAAGAGCAATTCTTGTCAATACAAAGGAGAACAAGCTCTCCAATAATGCCATGCGCATCACGGAATGGAACACCATGGTATACCAGATAATCTGCTGCATCTGTTGCATTCGTAAATCCGTTCATAGCGCTTTTTTCCATAATATCCTTATGGAAGGTCATGGTATCAATCATGGCGGTAAATAAAGCGATACAGCCCTTTGTAGTATCAATTGCATCAAAGGTCATTTCCTTATCTT
>JAZUHV010000052.1:0-16944 GCA_045641925.1 Butyrivibrio sp. | reverse complement strand
CCGAGCCGGAAACGGAAACACCGGACACAGGCTTTCGCAATCCATTGACCGGAGAAATGACCAATGAAGATATTTCCAAGAATCGTCCATACTTTGTCATGTTAAATGCGGCTGCAGCTGCTTTTCCGCAGCGTGGCAATTCTAAAGCAGACATCCTAATCGAAATGATGGAAGAGGGTGGCGTTACCCGTGTTATGGGCATCTATCAGTCTCTGGAAGGCGTGGGGCAGCTAGGACCGATTCGTTCCACCAGACAGTATTTTTATTCCTGGGCCCTCGCATTTGATGGCCTGATGGTGCATGCCGGTGGAGACGCTCCGGTTCGCAAAAAGATTGCCAATGAAGGCTCAAAGACTTTAGATGCAATTAATAATGCGGGTGGAGCTTTTTACCGTGATAAGGAACGTCAGCAGCATGTGGCCAATGAGCATACGATGTTTACGACTGGACAGCGTCTGTTGGACATGACCAATCATCTGAACTTTGTGAAAGAAATTACAAAGGAAGACCAGACTACGCTGCATTTTGTAGAGGATGCAACGCCAAAGGACGGAGCAACGGCAGAAAACGTTAAAGTCGTATTTTCCGGTGCAAAGAGCACAACCTTTACGTATAATGAGGAGACCAATCTTTATAGCATTAAGTTCTGGGATATGGATTATATTGATGAGGACAATGATAATGTGATGGTGGAGGTTCGGAATATTTTAATCCTTCCGGTGCCAAACTGGACCAAACAGGAGGGACATTACAACCGTCAAAAATATAACCTGAGCGGTGGTGAAGGCATTTTTATCACGGGCGGAAGGTGCATGAATATGAAGTGGACGAAGGGAGACTATTTGGCAGATGGTCACTATGCGGACCCATTGCATTTATATGATATGGATGGCAATGATTTGAACCTGAGCGTAGGAAAAACCTACATTTGCGTTATTAACAATACCATGCCATATAGCATTGAGTAATAGGGGAATAAGACTTAGGTAGGATAGTAAACGGATAGATTTTATGGTATATTAAACATATGAGAAGATGTGGGGCGAAAATTACATATGGATGTATTGCCTGTGCAATCATTATGGGGTTATCTGGCTGTAAGGGTGCGTCTTTAGCAGGTCCACATGTCGAACAGACCATCGTGGAAGAATTTCCTGCGGATCATACCAAACCAACCACGAATCCGGTTCCGGATGTCGAGGGTGATATGGATACGATTGGCGTAACCGTTGATTTAGATGCACAGATGGATTATGAAACAACCTTTGAGAATACTACAGAGGAAGTTATAGAGAACACTGCGGAAATCAACACAGAAGTTGTTGCAGAAGAGCCAACGGAGGCACCAACACAAGAGCCGACCAGGGCACCGACTGAAGCACCGGTTTTTTTGCCAACGGAGGCACCGACTGAGGCACCGACCGAAATGCCAACGCAGGCACCAACACAGGCACCAACACAAGTACCAACGCAGGCACCAACAACCCATACGGAGCCGCAGAATGCTGCGAAGCCTTTTGATGTGGGTAGTAATAATGATGTCTACGAAAAAGCAGTTTCCATGTATGAGGCGAATCTGAAGCGTGCAGAGAAAATGCTGAATCTGGTGAATCAGTATCGTGTTGAAAATGGCTTGAAGACATTGGAACTGAACGAGAAGCTATGCTACGCGGCTGGGATGAGAGCAGTGGAAATGGATTATGGCAATTTTTTCGGCCATAGACGTTACAATGGCGCAGACAATTTTACTACGATTCAGTATGTGGGCATTAAATATGGCAAGTGCGGAGAAATTCTTGCGGCGAACTGTATTAATTGTGACGAAGCCTTCAACCTTTGGAAAAATTCGCCGACGCATAATAAAATTATTTTAAATGAGGGTTACCGAAAAATGGGCTTTGGGTATTGTAATAAAAAAGGCCACATGATTTGGGTAATTCAGTTTACAGACTAATTGTAATAAATTTATAAACATAAAAATCGCCCCGAAGAATTCGCTTCGGGGCGTAATTTTTTATTCATTCTGACGGCTCTTTAATTCCAAAACCAGTTCATCATATTTCTTTTCATCAATAATATATTTGGCACGAATGATAAAGAAGCTAACCAGAAATGCAATGAGCGGAATGGCGACCATGCCAATGCGCAGGAGTAAAAGCTGCGTACCGGAGGTGGTTGCAATGTACTGGTCTGCGGCGGTTAACACTTCGCCCTTTGTAATTTCACCCGCGCCTGCACGAATTTCCAGGTCGGAGACCTGCTGGCTGATTGCATAAATTCCGCTACAGATTAATATCAGTGCAATGATTCCCTGATTCATTGCGGAAGCAAGCTTGGTGGAGAAGGAACGCACAGCGGAGATGATACTCTCATGGCGCTCATGGAAACGAACCTCATCATATTCGATTGTGTTATTTAGCATGACGATAATCAGAAGATTGTTCATTCCCTGTGCAAAGAAGATGATAAATCCAATGACATTAATCAGTACCACATTGCGTGGAAGTACATAGCCAAAGCCCATCAGGGCAAGGTAGCCGGCAATTGTAAGAATGGTCATCAAAAGATGGATTTGCGAACGCTTCATAAATTTAGCCATCAATGGATAAACGCATTGACTGATTAAGGTGCCAAGTCCGTACATTACCGTGAAAAGAAATACCAGATTTCCACCTTCAGCATAGCCAAACTCAAAATAGAAGAAGTTCATACCGATGGCAATCAACAGATTATTACCAATGTTGAAAATGAAGGATGCAATTCCAATAGCAATCAACTGATCGTTTCGACCAAAAATACGGAACATCTTCTTTAAGGTTAGCGGCTCTTTGGTTGTTACAGCTGTGCGGCGGCGTTCACGAACACCGAAAAAGGTCAAAAGCTGGAAGGCGCAAAAGCATCCTGCGATAACGAGGGAAGCGGTTCGATAAGCGACGACCGCATTGCCCGTAACCAAATCCGGCAGGAGACCGGCAACGGAGAACTGGCCGATACAGATGAAGATACTCATCATGGTGACCAGAGTGTTTCGCTCCTTCGGATCGGAGGTCAGGCTTGGAAGCATTCCCCAATAGGCAATGTCATTCATGGTATAAGTCATTCCCCAAAGTAAATAGAAGATGCCAAAGAATACCACGAAGGCCCATCCGGTTGGTCGGAAGGAGAATAGAGAAATAATCGCACAGGAGTTTAATAACATACCAAGCAAAATCCAAGGGCGATATTTTCCAAGCTTTAAGTGACTCTTTTCAATGATAAGTCCCATCAAAGGATCGTTAAAGGCATCCCATATCATGCAGACGACGATGATGACGGAGATGGCTGCAAACTGCGCCACGCTGAGCTTCATCGTGTACTGAATATAGGTAAGTAAAAACATACTGACGAGTGCATAAGCCATATCACGGCCAGTGGCACCCACTGTGTAACTCCATTTCGTTCTATTATCCAATTTCCCCATTCTTATTTATCCCCTTCTGTTTGTTTTTGGATTGCCACGGAACAATCTTCCCCAGGCCTTAAACGGATGCTTATTTGCATGTAATACCAGGCATTCCGATAAGTTTGGTTTCATAACACCGCCGCTTACAGAAATTAAACTGTCTAATGGAGCCTCCTTCATCATTTGGAGAACCATCTTGGTGGCGGCATCTTCCCGACCGGATTTCAAGGCAATCGGAAGGATGAACTGGATGATGCCAAGCAGCATGCGACCGAATACAGAAGCCTTACAAACCTGTTCCATCGAATGATAGCGTGTGAAGCCCCCGCGGGCAACCTGGTCATAGTTTTCGTATTCCTTCGCATAGTAGCGGTCAAAATTTGCCAATGTAAAGGCTGCTCCCTCACGGGCAATGTTCTCTGCCAAATATTCCTGTGGTACTGCGATTAACTTGCCGGATGACATGCCCTCCACTTCAAATGGAACGGATAACATCAGTTTACGAACAGAGTCGCCGAGGGCAATGGTATATGTTCCGGCAACATTTTGCATTTTTTTGGAATCAATATCATAAACCGCAAAGGCCTCTTCGTCTAATGGAACAGTGACCGCACGGCTTTCGCCTGGCATCAGGTATTCCTTTTGGAATCCGGCTAAAGCGATGCATGGACGGATGCACTTTTGGTCAGAGTTTTGTACATAAATCTGTGCGACAGTTGCTCCGGCTACAGAACCGGTATTGGTGATTGTGAAGTGGGCCTGCACAAGACCATCTGCACCGCGATTTACAGATAAATTGCTGAATGCAAAGGAGGTATAGCTTAGTCCATAACCGAATTCAAACTGGACTGGCTTTCTGGCAGTTTCGTAATAGCGATAGCCGACGTAAACACTCTCCACATATGGAACATCATTGGATTCGCGGCCGAAAAATGACTGATTTGGCACATCTGATAATTTACATGGCCAAGTTTCCGTTAAATGTCCGGAAGGGTTGATTTGACCGGAAATCAGAAGCGCACAGGCCTCTCCAACGGCCTGACCACCCAAATGCATATGGAGAACTTCCGCTACATCATCATAGAATGGCATGACGAAAGGTGCTCCGCCAAAGGTAACCACGGATACGTGCGGATTGACGGCCAAAAGCTCGCGAATGATGGCAAGCTGATCCTCTGGAAAATCCAGGGAGGAACGGTCATAGCCTTCGCTTTCGATAGCATCCGTAAGTCCGCCAAAATAGATAATCTGGTCATAGGCTGCCGCATCGGATGAAGGTTTTTCTGAATACGTAACCTGGTAGCCATCCTTTGTTAAAGCCTCCACGACATTTTTGCATGGTGCAGTGGTAATATGGCTACTGCCACCGCCCTGAAAACGAAGCTTGGTGGCCATGGAACCGACTAAAAGAATCTTTTTTTCTTTGGAGATTGGAAATGCGCCAGTGTGCTTTAATAATACAGCAGCCTCCGCACTGACCTTTCGCGCAAGCTCATGATGTTCTTCCAAACTGCATGGAATAGCTTCTGCCGGTGTGGTTCTGCGAAGTGCTAACTCAATAACTTTTCCAGCGGCACGATTTAACTGCTCCTCCGTTAACCTTCCGTTATCGATAGCATCCAGTAATTCCTTAGTATGGTATCCCCCGGAGTCCGGCATTTCCAAATCGAGTCCGGATTTGATGCAGTCCACGATGTTCATGGTTGCACCCCAGTCAGAGATTAATGCACCCTCATAGTGCCATTGGTCGCGTAGAATTTCCGTTTGCAGCTCTGTGCTGGCGCAGGCATAGGTTCCATTGACACGATTATAGGCAGACATAATGGTGGAAGGCTGCGCCTGTGTAACGCACATACGAAAGGCTTTTAAGTAGATTTCATGCATCGCACGGTCGTCCACGCGGGAATTGGAGGTTTGACGATGGGTTTCCTGATTGTTGCAGGCATAGTGCTTTAATGAGGTTCCCACACCATTGCCCTCCATGGCCTGCACATATGCTGTTGCCATAGTACCGGCGAGATAAGGGTCCTCAGAATAATATTCAAAATTTCGTCCGCAGAGAGGATTCCGTTTAACATTAACGGCTGGGCCTAATACCACGCTGACGCGTTCTGCCTTGGCTTCCTCTGAAATGGCCTTTGCCACCTCGCCGACCAATGCAGGACTCCAGGTTGAAGATAGTGCAGAACCGGTTGGAAAGCAGGTCGCCAGATTGCTGTGGTTGATATCTGCATAATCCTCCTCGTCCTGTTTACGAAGGCCATGAGGGCCATCACTCATGGTGACCACAGGCACCTTTCCATGGCAATCCTTGGTGTGCCAGGATCCATGCCCGGTTACCAGGGAGGCACGCTCCTCAAGGGTGAGCGTTGCAAGGATTTCCTGAACCCTTGCGGATACGTCTTCTGAAACTCGTTTCATAGTGTATTCCTTTCTTAAGCAGTTACCCTTTTAAGGGAGCAAATCCGTTGGCAAAAAGACATTGGATCTTTTGGCTGCAGGAAGTGCAAAGATGAACTCGGTACCGACTCCTTCGGTACTGATGACATCAATATATTCGTTGTGCGCGGTAATGATTTCCTTAACAATGGAAAGACCGAGTCCGGAGCCGCGCTTATCCTTTCCACGGGATAAATCTGTCTTGTAAAAGCGTTCCCAGATTTTTCCAACAGATTCCTTTGGAATGCCGATTCCGAAGTCCTTAACACTCACCATGACCTTCTCATTGCGTTTATTGGCAGAGATGATAATGGTGGAGTCATTATTGGAGAATTTGATGGCATTATCTACCAGGTTGTAAATCACCTGCTCAATCTTTTGTGAATCAGCATTCACCATCAGTTCCTTATCTGAGAATATTAACTTGAATTTAATCTTTTTCTTAGCGCAGGTGCCTTCAAAGGTCTGTAAAATACGCTTTATCATTGCAGTAATATCAAAGTCAGCAGGGTCCAGAATCATACCCTGCGCGGTGACATTATTGATGGTTAAAAGGTTATTGGTTAACTTGGTCAGACGATCTGTCTCCGATATGACAATATTTAAATATTTCTCCTGCATTTCCGGCGGAATAGTACCATCAAGCATCGCTTCCAAATATCCTTTAATCGAGGTCAGTGGAGAGCGAAAATCGTGGGAGATATTGGCAATGAACTTCTTCTGGTACTCGTTTAGGTTATCAATTTCGCCGGCCATATAATCCAAAGAAGATGCCAGACGACCGATTTCATCGTTGCTGCGGATTTTAATTTTTTCGGAGTAATCCCCTTTTGCATACTTTGCGGTTGCCTTAGTGATTTTGCGGATTGGTTTTGAAACCGTGAAATAATAAATGGGAATAAAGATTGCACCCAATGTAAAGCAGATAAACATCGTCAGATAATTGAAGTTAAAGGTAGCATCCGCTTCGGCCTGAATGGCGCGGATTGGTTTAACGAGCACGACATAACCGCGGGTCCGATAATTGTAAACTACCGGATAGTAGCAGGAGAGGACCTGCTCATCATAGGCATCGTAAAAGGTGTCCACCATAAAGCGGCTGGAACCGTAATCTGTACAGTCAAAGAGCGTTATATGGTCATTTTCAATTCCGCGGGTATTTACCAGAACATTACTGGTATAGCCTAACAAATAGACATCGCAGTGCAGATAGGTTGCTACGGTGGAAAGCTGTGTGCTCAATGAAGATTTGGATAAATCACCGCTGTAATAATCCGAAGCGTAGGTGCCGGCGATGGTAGTTGCCTCGTCATAAAGAACCGTTCGGCTTTGGTTCATCGCATAGGAATACGCCTGCCGATTGCCAATGATGGAAACGATGAAGAAGCTGATTACCATGGCGATGATATAGGGCACTATGAACTTGATTAGAATATTTCCCTTCATAATCCAATCCTCGAAGAATTACAATAATGGTATTACTTGGTGCTGAACTTATAACCGACACTCCAAACTGTGCTGATTTCCCACTTTTGATGGTCATGAATCTTCTCGCGCAGACGCTTAATATGTACATCGACCGTGCGGGTATCGCCAGCGTACTCATAACCCCAGATGTGGTCTAGAAGCTGTTCACGGCTGAATACCTGGTTTGGAGAGGAGGCTAGGAAGTAAAGAAGCTCCAGCTCCTTTGGCGGCATTTCAACGGTTTCGCCTTTATAGAGAACGGAATAATTGGTCAGATTAATGATCAAATCCGGATATTCTACGTAATCGCCCACCTGTGCCGGCGATTTCTCAACAGCTGCCGGTGTGGCATTATAACGACGAAGAACGGCCTTTACACGTGCAACCAGTTCTTTGGCATCAAATGGCTTAATCATGTAATCATCGGCACCGAGCTCGAGCCCCAGAACCTTATCAAAGATTTCCCCTTTTGCGGAAAGCATGATGATGGGTACATTGCTTGTCTTACGAATTTCACGACAAACCTCATAGCCATCAATACCAGGCAGCATCAAGTCTAACAGGATGATGTTTGGTAAGAAGGAATGGAATGAAGAGATGGCACTTTCGCCATCATTAACAATCAATGTTTCATAGCATTCCTTCATGAGGTAGAGGGAAATTAATTCCGCAATATTATTATCATCGTCCACAATTAACACGCGTTGTTTATCCATGGGCTACTCCTTTATTTAAATTCTACAATGGTTACACCTGCGTCACCCTCACCATACTCACCGAGATGGTAGGACTTCACATGCTTTTGTCTCTTTAAGTAATTATGTACGGCATTGCGGAGAATACCAGAGCCCTTTCCGTGCACGACGCGAACGCTTGGCAGGTGGGAAAGGTAGGCATCATCCAGGTATTTGTCGAGAGCCATAATGGCCTCATCCGCAGTCATACCGATTAAGTTCACCTCGGTGGAAATGGATGCAGTCTTTGCCATTTTCATGCGGCCGAGTCCTGAGGATTTGTTAGCAAGCTGCTTTTCGGCAGTAGCCTCCTGCAGAATGATGAGGTCGCGAATGTGCACCTTGGTATGCATAATACCTAAGGTTACCTGAAGGAATCCTGCTTTATCCGGCAGTGTATGTACCGTACCGTCCATATTCATACTGCAGACATGAACCGCATCACCGATATGAAATTCCTCTGCAGAATGCTCTTTTTGAGGTTTCTTTTCTGCCTTGATGGTACGTTTGGCATCAATTTTTGCTTTTTTATCATTCAGGGCTTTTCTGCTGGCCTCTAAATCCGCCATGGACATGCCCTTGACGGCGGCTTTGTTCATCACACGGATGGTTTCATCGGCAGTATCCTTTGCATCCTGTAAAAGGGCAGCTGCCTCTTCGCGGGCCTTGGCAAGATATTGTTCGCGTTTGGCCGCTAAAGCCTCCTGTTCTTCTGAAAGTGCTTTCTTTAAGGCTTCGGATTCTGCGCGAAGTGCTTCAATTTCACGTTGCTCCTTTTCAATTGCCATGCGGCTTTGATTCAGGTCGGCAATGACATCTTCAAAAGCCTGATCGTTTTGGCCGATGGAGGCTTTCGCCTCGGAAATCAAATCGGATGGTAAGCCTAATTTGCCGGAGATGGCAAACGCATTGGATTTGCCCGGAATGCCGATTAATAGGCGATATGTTGGAGAAAGCGTTGCTACATCAAATTCGCAGCAGGCATTTTCCACTCCTTCGGTAGACAGTGCGTAAATTTTTAATTCGGAATAATGTGTAGTTGCCACCGTTGTCACACCTAACCGATGCAGATGTGTCAGGATGGCAATTGCTAAAGCGGCACCCTCGGTTGGATCGGTACCGGCACACAATTCATCAAATAAAACCAAACAGCGCTCATCGGCCATCTTTAAAATGTTGACAATATTGCGCATATGCGAACTGAAGGTGGATAAACTCTGTTCGATACTCTGTTCATCACCGATATCGGCAAAGATATTTTTAAATACGGTCAGTTTGGAATTTTCGGCAGCAGGAATGTGAAGACCGGACTGTCCCATCAGGGAAAAGAGTCCGATGGTCTTTAAGGTGACGGTTTTGCCGCCGGTATTTGGACCGGTTACAATCAACTGATGGTAGGAATCGCCGATGATAATATCCACAGGAACAACCTTGTGGGCATCAATCAACGGATGGCGGCCCTTTTTAATATCGATATTGCCCTCGGTATTCATAATTGGTTCACTGGCATGAAGTACGCGGGACAATTTGGCCTTTGCCATAATGAAATCCAGCTTGACGAGCATCTCATAGTTGGTGGTAAGCTCCGTTGGATAATTGCCTGCCATGACGGAAAGACGTGCCAAAATTCTGGCAATTTCCTCTGTCTCTTTAATCTGTAACTCTCGAATTTCATTGTTCAGCTTTACAACACTCATCGGCTCAATAAAGAAGGTGGAGCCGCCCTTGCTCTGGTCATGAATCATGCCTGGAATCTGGGACTTATATTCAGCCTTAACCGGGATGCAATAACGTCCCTCGCGGCTGGTGATGACGGCATCCTGAAGGTATGCACGGTTAGAGCCACCGACGATGCTGTTTAATTCACTCTTGATGCGATCGTTGGCATTACGAATCTGGCGACGCAGACTTTTTAACTCCGGACTGGCATCATCTGAAATTTCATCCTCAGAGATAATGCAACGGTCAATCTCACGCATGACATCCGGAAGCGGAGTCAGGGCAGTAAAATATAAATCCAAGCAACCGGTTAAATCACCGGTTACATAGGTTTCTGTTTCTGTGTTTGTCTGACCATTTTGATAGGTGCGGACGGTGTCCACATGTAACTCGCGGTTGGCAGTTGTGACAGGATCCTCCGGACCAGTTGCATAACGGGCAGCGGTTTCCGTCAGGTGCAGAACACAGGAAATATCCAATAATTCACGAATGCCCAAAGTGGAACCGATTTCCATACTCTTGATGGAAGGAATGATGTTTTGCAATCCGCGCATGGCAAAGGTACCCTGACGCTCAATGCGGCCTAACATGTCCGTGGTTTCTGCCTGCAGCCGGCGAATGACGGTAATATCTGTCTCCGGCCAAAGCGCAGCGCAAAGCTCACGTCCCGGGTCGCAGGTGGCCTGCTCAATCAGCATATCCACAATCTTGTTATATTCCAAAATATTTGTAGCTTTTTTATTCATTTTTATAACCTGAAAAACCTTATTTTTTACTTTAAAAAGCACAATTTCTAGTGGGAAAGAAATCTGCGCATACTATATGTAAATTTTACTCTATTTTATAGGGTGGTGCAAGTTAAAACAGGTTTAATAAAATTCATAAAATGTTCATATTTTGCTTGTATAATGGTACAGTCCGGTATTGGATGTAGATAGGAATCGTGAACTTAGATAGGAGTCAATTGGGTATGAATCACGACGAACTGAATGAAAATGAAGAAACGAAGACTTCGAATGGGGAAGGAGCTCCTTCCGAAAACACGGAAGAGCATTATAACCTTTATACGGAACACATTGTGGAAAATCCTTGGGAGAAGGCAAAGCGCTATATTAAGCGCGGGCTGATTCTTTTGGCGATGGCGGTAGTGTTTGGACTGATTGCGGGCCTGGTTATGATTATTGTGACCCACATCGGCAATCGCTTCTTAGGGCAGCCTGAGCCTCCGGTTATTCAGACCACGGCAGAGGAGCCAACCAGTGCACAGATTCCAACGACAACGGAACCGAGCAGCGAAGCCTCTGAGGAGGAGAGCCGTGATGATATAACCATTTCTGTGGATGAAGGAACAACGGAGGATCAAACCGAGGCACCGACGGAAACCACGGAGGTGGACGAGGCAGTTTTGGACCTTGAAGCCAACTACGAAGTCTTAAAGAAGATTAACCAGAAGGTGAACCGATATATGGTGACCATCACGGTATCGAAGGAAACCGTGGACTGGTTTGCGTCTACCTATCAGAATGTTACGAAGGAATGCGGCTTTGTCATCGCGAATAATGATGCGGGCTGTTATATTGTTACAGATTATGAATTAATCAAAAATGCATCAGATGTCAGCGTCACTTTTGCAAGCGGTGTGGAGAAGCCGGCAACAATTCTTTCCGGCGATGCCACTACGGGCCTTGTGGTGCTTTTGACAGAAAAAGTGGAGGAAACGGATACGGCGGTTGCTACGCTTTCCAGTGCGCAGGGTGTTGCACAGGGTGATCTGGTTCTGGCAGTTGGAAAAATCTACGGATTCCCTGGCTCCATGGGCTATGGTATTGCAACCTCCGTGAGCAATCATGTGAGTGACACTGATACCAGTTATCAGCTGGTGAATACGAATATAGCAGGATTGGAAAATTCTGCCGGCGTTATTACGAATACCCGTGGGGAAGTGGTGGCGATTATCACAAACAACTATGTGGCAACCGGCAATAATCTGGTGACCGGTTATTCCATTAACGGACTCCAGCGTTTGGTACAGAATTTGAGCAATTCTCATGAAACTGCTTATTTGGGCATTCGCGGTCAGAATATTACACCAGAAATTCAGGAAAAATATGAATTGCTGGATGGCGTATACATCTCCGCGGTGGAGACCAATTCTCCAGCATATAAGGCAGGACTGCAGTCTGGCGATATTCTGGTGAGCATGGATGGTGAGGACGTTCTAACGATGGACAAGTTTATGGAAGTGATGAGTGAACATGTTCCGGGCGATGTCATCATGATCAGCGTACAAAGAATGGGCCGCGAGAAGTACAAGATGATTGAATTCCAGGCGGTCCTCGGTGTAGAATAAAACGCGTGAAACGGGTTCCGGACACCCTGAAAGCTCCGGTTAGAAAAGAGATTTTTTATGAAATTTATCAACACATTACGGGAAGGCGAGCGCGTCAATGGCGTGTACTTCTGCAAATCGGCAAATGCCGCAACTACGAAGAATGGTAAAGAGTACTTAAATATTGTACTGCAGGACCGTACTGGCGCATTGGACGGGAAGGTTTGGAATACCTCAAGCCCAGGCGTGCGCGATGATTTTGCTGCCTATGATTATGTGCAGGTGGTAGGAGATGTTGTCGTTTTTAATGGCAGCATGCAGTTAAACATTTCCGCAATTCAAAAGGCCGAGGAGGGAAATTACAATGAGGCAGATTATATGCCTACCTCTGCTTACGATGTGGAAGAGATGTTTGCCGAATTACAGGGTTTTGTAAACAGTGTGGAGAATCCGTACTTGTCCAAGCTTGCAAAGCAGTTTTTTGAAGAAGATGCCAACTTTATTCGTGAATTTAAAAAGCACTCCGCGGCAAAGTCGGTGCATCACGGATTTGTGGGCGGACTACTAGAGCATACACTTTCGGTAACCAGAACCTGTGATTATCTGGCAAAGGCATATACATATTTAAACCGCGATTTGCTGGTATGTGCGGCGATGTTTCATGATATCGGAAAGGTATATGAAATCTCATCCTTCCCAGAGAACGATTACACCGATGGCGGACAGCTTTTGGGTCATATTGTGATGGGCTCCGAGATGATTGGAATGGCTGCTGCAAAGATTGAAGGATTCCCTGTGATGCTGCTTAGACAGCTGAAGCACTGCATTTTAGCACATCATGGCGAGTTTGAATACGGCTCTCCAAAGAAACCGGCATTGGCGGAGGCACTGGCCCTGCACTATGCGGATGATATGGACGCCAAACTGGAAACCTTTAAGGAGGCATTGAACACTCCGGCCGGTCAGGCGGGTGAGTGGCTGGGATTCAATCGTATGCTGGATTCCAATATTAGAAAAACCATATTGTAACACAATCACTAAGGATGACTGCCCGGGCCGATTCTCCCGGGAATTAGGAGATTTGCGATGATAAACAAAAACGATGAAGTGAAAATCACAATCGAAGATATGACATCCGAAGGAGAGGGCGTAGGTCGTGTTGACGGCTACGCTCTTTTTGTCAAGGATGCGGTGGTTGGCGACACAGTAATCGCCAAGGTAATGAAAACGAAAAAAACATATGGCTATGCGCGCCTGATGGAGGTTTTGGAACCCTCCAAAGACCGTGTAAAGGCACCTTGCGACATTGCACGCGCCTGCGGTGGATGCACTTTAATGGCGATGTCTTATGAAGCGCAACTGCGTTTTAAACAGCGGCTGGTTTTAAACAATCTGGCACGCATTGGCGGGATTGACTGTTTGAAGGATGGCGGTGAAAATGCCGCGTCCGAGGGAATTCTGGTTGAGCCGATTATAGGGATGGAGGAACCGTTTCGCTTCCGTAATAAAGCACAGTATCCGGTTGGAACCGATAAAGAGGGACGGATTGTGATGGGCTATTATGCCGGCCACACTCATTCCATCATTCCCTGTGAGGATTGTCTGATTGGTTCGGAGGCAAACGCAGGCATTTTAAAAGCAGTGAAGGCATATATGGCAGCAAATCAAGTGAAGCCATATGATGAGGAGACTGGCAAGGGGCTGGTGCGCCATGTGCTGATTCGTGAGGGCTTTCGTACCGGACAGGTGATGGTCTGCGTGGTGGCGAATGCAAAGAAACTGCCAAATGAAACCGGACTTGTGAAGGAACTGCAAATGGCTCTGGCAGCCGATGAGAAGCGTGTTCTGACCTCCGTGGTTTTAAATACAAACACGGAGAAGACCAATGTCATCCTTGGTAGAGAGTGCCGCACCTTGTTTGGCAGCGATACCATTGAGGACTATTTGGGCAATGTGCATTACCGAATCTCTGCTCTGTCATTTTATCAGGTAAATCCAATCCAGGCGCTCCGCTTATATGAAAAGACGATGGAATACGCCAGCCTTTCCGGTGAAGAAACGGTTTGGGATTTATATTGTGGCATCGGAACGATTTCCCTATTCTTAGCGCAACGTGCAAAGGAAGTATATGGAGTGGAAATTATTCCACAGGCAATTGAGGATGCGAACCGAAACGCAAAGGAAAATGCAATCACCAATGCACATTTCTATGTCGGAAAAGCGGAAGAAATTGGACCGGAATTATACCGCACGCAGAACGTGAAGGCCGATGTGGTTGTAGTGGATCCGCCCCGAAAAGGCTGCGAAGAATCCCTACTGGCAACCATGGTGGAGATGTCGCCAAAACGCATTGTCTATGTGAGCTGCGACTCCGCGACTCTGGCGAGAGATTTGAAATACCTCCTGGCGAACGGCTATGAACTCAAAAAAGTGCAGGTGGTGGACCAGTTTGGGCATTCGACGCATGTGGAGACGGTAGCGTTATTGTCCCGGGAAACAAGTCGACCTGCAAAGGATTATGTCAAGGTTGGTATTGATGCTGCGGAATACTATGCAATAAAAAATGCGAGTAGGGATTGATATCAACTTTCCGTTGTATTTTTTCCAAAAACACATTGTTAGGAATCTCTTCGAGTAATTGTTATAGTTTATTTATCGAAGATGCATCAAACGATTACAGGAAAGAGAGGTAATAATATGTCGTTAGGAAATAATATTAAAAAATATCGCAAAGAGTTAGGGATAACGCAGGAAGAATTGGCAAATACTCTGTGTGTTACAAGCCAGGCAGTAAGCAAATGGGAAAGTGGAGCAGGCCTTCCGGATATAACTCAGGTTATTCCGTTGGCTCAGGCATTGAACGTATCAACTGATGCATTATTTGGATTCAATGCAGAAAACTATGATGCAAAACTCGCAGAGGAAGTAAGGAAGAAAGCAGACGGGCTCAGAGATAGCGGTGAGCAATCACAGGGGGCATTGAGCGCAGTAGAATATCTTGATAAACAGTGTGAAAGCAATATCTTCAACTATGGAATATATACCAGATATGTACAGGCGGGTGCTCATATGAGCCGATATGTTAATCCTGATAATTCTTATTTTTCCGGTTTATTGGAGAATGATGGTAATCAGTGGAAGCAGATTATCAGATTAGCTGAGAACAGAGCTATGCAGGTAATCCGCTATGCTGATAACAAGAAATTATCTGAAGAGTGTCATTATGCTTTAGCATGGCTTTGCTGGCATACGCAGGAATGGGAAAAAGGAAGACAGCATATCGAAGCACTTCCTTCCATCAGCAATAATATGCTTCAGGAAACACTCTTACCATATTACATAAATCGTGACACTGAAGAAGGCAGAAAGAACTGGCAGGCGCAGATTCGAGATAATTATCAAAACTATATTAGGGCCATAAATAAGCAGATAGTTTATACCGCTGAAGCAATGATGTGGGTAAGTCCTCTTGATGAGACTGAAGAAAACTGTCGCTGGGGAATTGCTATCATGGATGAATTCATGAAAAATGATAAGATGAAAGCTCATTGCCAGGGATTTTATCGAGAGACATATAAGTTTTTAATAGCTGCTTATCTTAGAAATAATGAACCAAAGAAAGCTGCCAAGGAGTGGAAGATATTAATTGCCAAAATTGATGAGTATGTAGATTTCTGTAATAAAATTAATGAAATGGATTATGATGAAATAGTTTGCGTGTATGGTATTAAGGCGACAAATAACATGAAATCATATACGAAAGAATACATAGATAGTAAGCTTGACTTTATGTTAGGACAACTTGAAAGTCTAACCAGTAATGAAGTGTATGTGGAATTCAAAAAAATGATATAGGATTTAGGGAGATGGATTAGCCCATCTCCTTTTTGGTTGAGAAGTTTCGAGATATGACAAAATCATTTTGACATGACTTGATATAAGATATATAATAATGACAAAATGAAAATGACATACAACTGAGTAGTATTAGGGTGAAATTATTATGAAGAAGATTGTGACATTAGCTGAAGCATTGAATAGGATTGTAGAGCTTGAAAAGGAAAACGCGAAGCTTAAAGAAGAAGTTGAATATTATAAAAACAGGAAAACTAGTGGTCGTCAAAAGCATAATGCTAAGTGGATGGCTATATACAATGATTTTGTAGTGTGCTATGAAGGCGGCATGACGATGGTGGAAATAGCCAAGCGCAACAATATTAGCGAGCGTAGTGTTTATAGGTATAAGGCTTATTATGATAAGTTAAGAGCAGCTGATGATAACAATTAAATAAGCAAGTCAAGCTAAATGTAGGATGTTTTCCGAGTAATTCAGATATCATCTATCGAAACAGAAATACGAAGCTTTGAGGTCGTAATTTGTGACCTCAAAATGAGAATACTAATAATCTGAAAAGAGGAATTATGGGGGATACTACAGAATTAAGAACGGTAGAATCTATTAAAGAACGCGTGTATATGATTCGTGGACAGCAAGTGATGTTAGATACTGATCTAGCGGATATTTATGGATATGAAGTTAAACGATTAAATGAACAGGTAAAACGTAATAAAAAGCGCTTCCCAGAAGATTTTATGTTTCAGTTTACTAGAGAAGAAGTTGAACTCGTGAAGTCGCAAATTGCGACTTCACGAAATGAGACACTTTTTGAAGGGCAAGATGGTGGTCGTAGAAAATTACCTTATGCTTTTACGGAGCAGGGAATTTATATGTTAGCAACAGTGCTTAAAGGAGAATTAGCAGAGCGACAAAGTATTTTTATTATGCGTGCATTTAAAGAGATGCGTCATTTTAT
>JAZUHV010000051.1:0-7375 GCA_045641925.1 Butyrivibrio sp. | reverse complement strand
GTCATACGCTCCTGAATCTGTGGTCTTTTCGCATAACAATCCACAAGACGTGCTAATTTGCTTAAACCAACCACCTTAGAGTCAGGAATATAGGCAATATGTGCCTTTCCATAAAATGGCATAAAATGATGCTCACACATGGAATAGAATGTAATATCCTTTTCAATCACAAGGTCCGTTTCGCTTGCTGTGAAGGTTCTGGATAAAATTTCCTTTGGATCTTCTTCATAGCCACTAAAAATTTCTGTATACATTCTGGCAATACGATCAGGTGTTCCTACGAGGCCCTCTCTGGTAGCATCCTCGCCGATTCCCTCTAATAACAATTTTACTGCTTCTTGTATTTTTTCCTGATTAACCATTTTTTACTCCCAGGACTGAATAATGTGTTTTATGAATTTTAAATGTGAAAGTGAACCACAACAAAGTATGATATCCTGTGCAGTTGTCCGTTCCTTTGCATAAGTAAGTGCATCACTAATATTTGTAAAATCTGACACAGGTACATCGTAATGCATTCGTATCATTTCTGCAAGTTTTTTAGCTGAAAGCGCACGCTTGTGATGCGGTGTTTCTATACAAATATATTCACGAACATAAGGTGCTAATATTTCTAATTCCTTTGTATAGTCTTTGTCAGCAAATACACCAATAACACATATCACTTTTTGACTTGGGTATTGCTTTCGAAGAGTATCTGAAAGTCCTTCCATCCCATCCGGATTATGTGCACCATCAATTATGATTGTTGGTTTAGAATAAATAATTTCAAATCTTCCTGGCCAACGGGCATCCTTCATTCCCGCTTTAATGATTTCATAATCCAAAGAAGGTAAAATCATCTTGACTGCACAAATCGCCAAAGCAGCATTTTGAAGCTGGTAACTGCCGATTAAAGACAATACAAATTCATTGCCATCACAATCCTTGCAATGTAACCCATTAGGATCCGTATATTCGTAATGTAAAGCATTGTTATTCCACTTAAAATTTGCTCCAATATAATTGGCATAGTCTTGTAAGGCAGTATCACTTTCTTCATTTGAATGTGTTGCAATCGCCATACATCCTGATTTCATAATTCCGGCCTTATGAGCAGCAATCTCAGCAAGTGAATTACCCAAAAAACTCATATGATCGTATGAAATGTTTGTTATGACAGAAAGCAAAGGATGCTCAAATACATTGGTAGCATCCAAAAGTCCCCCCATACCACATTCAATTAATGCATAGTCAGTATGCTTTTGAGTAAAATACAAAAATGCAACAGCAGTCTCTACCTCAAAGCGGGTCGCCAAATGAAGTCCATCCGCTTCCATAGCATCATTTGCCTGTTTAACTTTATAGACCAGCTCGGAAAATTCTTTTTTAGATATAGTATTTCGATTGTATGTAATGATTTCAAGATCATCAAATACCGCTGGGGAAGCATAGCGCCCTACTTTATATCCTGCAGATAGTAATATGGACTCCAAAAATGCGCCTACAGAGCCTTTTCCGTTAGTCCCTGCAATATGAATCACCTGTAATGAATTATGCGGATTATGAACGCGAAAAAGCAGCTCCCGGATTGTTTCCGTTCCGGGAATGCTGCCTAATTTTTCTAACGATTGTAAATATTTTACAGCGTCATCATACTCCATGTTTGACACCTCTTTATTTACGATGAATTAATTCACTTGGTAAATAATTTAAAATCATTTTTTCTAACTGCTTTGGTTCAACCGGCTTCGACAAATAATCTGAAAAGCCTTCACCAAGGTAGAATTCACGGGAACCGGAGATTGCATTAGCAGTTAATGCAATTTTTACAGTTTCATGATTCAAAAGATATTCTTCCTTATTCAACAAATGAAGAGTTTCGATACCATCCATTTCCGGCATCATATGATCAATAAAAATCAAATTATAATGGTTGACTTTACAAAGTTCTAAAGCTTCTTTTCCGGAGCTTGCTGTTTCAACATGAACCATGGTCTGCTTCAGTAAGTTTACGATTACCTTTAAATTTAATGGAACATCATCCACAACTAAGATCTTTGCATCCGGTGCGGTAAAGCTTTCCCTATAAACCTGTCGATGCTCCTTCGCATGCTTATGCGATGGTTCAATAGCACCCATTGGCTCCCAGTTTACAACAGATTGAAGAATCTTAAAGGAAAAGGTAGAGCCTTTATCCACTTCACTCTCGATTTCAAGCTTTGAACCCATCAAATTTAATAAATTGTGGGTAATGCTCATTCCAAGTCCGGTACCTTCAATATTTCGATTATCTTTTTCCTCAAGACGTTCAAAAGGTGCCAATAATCTTTCCATATCTTCTGCCTTAATACCCTGACCAGTATCCGCCACTGAAACACATAAATTGATATGGGAATCATCCACCTTTTCGGAATACATTTTTAAAGTTACAGAACCGTCTTGCGTATATTTGACAGCATTTGTCAGCATATTAATAATAATCTGTTTGATACGAATTTCATCACCATACAAGGTGCTTGGAATATCCTTTGAAATATCAGGAACAAAGGAAAGTCCTTTATCATAAGCGCGCTTTGCAATAGAATTGATCAAATCGGTGCCCATTGTATAAGCATCATATTCCACATTGACCAGATTCATTTTTCCGGCTTCAATTTTAGAAAAATCCAAAATATCATTAATCAGACCAAGTAAGGTTTTACCGGAGCTTTGAATATCAAGCGCATAATCCAGTGTATTTGGTTCATGAGTTTCTCTTAATATCATTTCATCCATGCCAAGGATTGTATTGATTGGCGTACGGATTTCATGTGACATATTAGACAGGAATACGGATTTACTACGATTAGCTGACTCAGCAGATTCCAAGGCATCCATCAGTAAGCGGTTTTTATCAATCAATACATTCATGCACGCTCTGGCAATCAACATACAAACAAATAAAACCAGCACAATCAGAATTACAGAAGGAAGGTAATACTCCTGTTTGCCCGCTCCGTCTTTAGAAATATAACAATGCAAGCCAATTAATATAACTGCACATTCGCTCAAAATAAAATTATATCTTAATAATTTTTTGTCACGAAAAATGATTAAAAGGAAATTCGGAATGGCAAAAATCAAAAGTGTCACCATGTAAATATTATGTACAAAGGCAATGACACAGCACATCAGGGTTAAAATGATTATTCCTGCGCGATTCTTTACAACCTGGTTCTTCGTTAGACGAATAATCAGACTGCCTACACCTGTAATCAATGCATTAATGCCAATTGGTAATAAAATAAATTTTAAAATATACTCATGTAATTCGTGGTGTATCAGGCCTTGAAAATACATCAAAATACTAACCAGTATTTCAATGACAACAACACCGAAAAATATTCCCTGATTAATTCTGCGAAGAGCTGTAGTCCATCGCTTGTTTTCTTCCATTTCTAAGTCTTTTAAATTCATGAAGCAAACTCCTTACCTGATTTAAGCTATTTGAACCGCATCACTCCAAATACGATCCAAATCATAAAAATGGCGATTTTCTTCATCAAAAACATGTACTACTACGTTGCCGAAATCAACCAAAATCCAGCCTCCCTTTGCCTGACCTTCCACGCGTAAGGGATGTATTTTTTCTGTTTCAAATACCTTGTCCTGAATTTCATCTACAATAGCCTGTACCTGATTATAATTTGTTCCGGAAACCAGTACAAAATAATCTGCAACAATTGTCAAATTGGATATGTCAAGCACACGGATGTTTTTTCCTTTTTTATCTTCTGAAGCATCATAAATGGTCTTTAAAATATCTAACATGCATTATCCTTTCAATAAAGCTTCCTTGGCAAGTGTTTTGTAATAATCTCTTGTTTTAACTGTCATCTCATCGATTTCGTATGAAGAATGACTTAGATAATTTAAAGTATCTTCGGAAATCTTAAAAATACAAGTATCCAAATCGGTCATTGCCAAATATCGAATCAAATCCAAATCCAGCTGCTTTGTTCTGCCAGGCTCAATATAATCAGCAATGAAAATAATTTTTTCCATTAAGGACATATTGGGACGACCTGTTGTATGATATGTGATTGCGTTCGCAATTTCATCATCCTGAATACCAAAACGTTCGGATAAATATGCGGCTCCCACCTTACCATGTAATAGATATGCATGGTTACGTTCAAATTCACTTATAGGAATCTGAAGTCTGTCGCATTCCGAAATAAATTGTTCATCGGATAGACATTTCGCATTATCATGCAATAAACCAGCTATACGTACACGATTCAAAAAGTTTTGAAACGACTCACCTCGAAGCCCGGACTCATATCCATATTTCATGGCCATGGATACGGCTGTATATTCTACACCCTTCGTATGCACATAGCGTTTATGATGAATTTGCGTCTGAAGTTTTTCTTCCAATTTTTCAAAAAACTTTGTAATTTCCGATTCATTTAATGTTAGTTGGGATATACGCTGCTCACACATATAACTTTTTCTCACGAATAAATTCTAAATTTGCCGGATGTAATCCTTCCGGTTTCTCTCCTGTCGATATAGCTTTTCGAATGTCGGAGGATTGGAATGGGTATGGTGGCATTTCAATAATATAACATTTTGTATTCCATATCATTTCATAATGACGCGCCACTTCCTGTAAAGTCTCTCTCGAATATGGCTCGCGAATCGTTGTAATCAAATTGGCATGTGTTGCAATCTGATCTGGAGCCCTCCAGTTTTCAAAATCTATAAAGCTGTCAGCCCCCAGCATCCAGTACAATTCATCGTTCGGAAAATGCTCTTTAAAATACTGAATCGTCTGAATTGTATAAGACGGTTTTGGCAAATGATATTCGATGTCAGAGACTTCCAAATCTTTGTGTTCAGAAATAGCTCTAAAAATCATTTCTAATCGATTTTCATCCGATGCATAGTCAGTTGCCTTCTTAAGTGGAGAAACGGCTGCTGGAAGCAAAATAACGCAGTCTAAGCATAGTTGTTCCTTTGCGGCCAATGCAAATGCTATATGTCCCTTGTGAATTGGGTTAAAAGAGCCGCCGTACAATCCTATTTTCATCATTATTTCTTTGGAACCTTAGGAAGGATAATTTTACGGTCCTTTTCATCCTTAGCCGGCTTGTATAAAACTATTTTCTTTCCAATTACCTGAACCAGCTGAGAACGGGTTCTTTCAGAAAGTGTAACGCCAATTTCTTTTGGATCATCCGCGCAGTTCTGTAATACGGAGATTTTAATCAATTCATGTGCTTCAAGTGCTTCTGAAATTGCCATAACAAATTCAGGCGTTATGGAACTTTTTCCGCACTGAAACATCGGAGTCAAATTCATTGCAAGACTTTTTAAATAAGCTCTCTGCTTTGTCGTCATATTCATACCTTAACTTTCGTAATAATCAAATTCCAAATCTCCGAGGTAAACGGTATCGCCCTCTTCAATTCCAAGCTTTTCTAATTGCTCAATGATACCTTGTTCCTTCATGAACTTCTGGAAGAAAGCAAAGCCCTTTTCATCGTCCAAATTGGTATATCCAAGCATACGGTCAACGCGAGGCCCTTCAATAACAAAAGCATGTTCATCTGCTTTATATACTTCAATCGGTTCAGTAGTATCATACATCTCTTCCGGATTATATTCCACTTCATAAACGATTTTTTCATTTCCAACCTGATCTAATAGATTTCGCACTGCATATAACAGTTCGCGAAGTCCCTTTTTCGTAGCTGCCGAAATTGGAAATACCTGAATTCCCTGAGGTTCAAACGTGTCTTTTAGTCTTTGAACAGGATCGTCATCCTCTGAAAAAATTAAATCGGTTTTATTTGCAGCAATTACCTGCGGACGCTTCATTAGTTCGGGGTTAAATGCTTCCAATTCTTTGTTAATCGTCAGAATGTCTTCCACAGGGTCCCGTCCCTCAGAAGAAGCTGCATCCACCATATGAATAATGACGCGGCATCGTTCAATGTGCTTTAAAAATTCGTGACCCAGGCCCACTCCTTCAGAAGCACCTTCGATTAATCCAGGAATATCAGCAATAACATAACCATCAGCGCCTTCTAAATCAACTACGCCTAGATTAGGATTGAGCGTTGTAAAATGATAATTGGCTATTTTAGGCTTTGCGTTGCTTACCATGGATAATAACGTAGATTTGCCTACATTCGGAAAGCCGACCAAACCAACATCTGCAATTACCTTTAATTCCAGACGAACAGTCAGTTCCTTTGCTTTACCACCTGGTTGTGCATACTTTGGAACCTGCATGGTTGCAGTTGCATAATTCTTATTGCCCTTGCCGCCACGGCCGCCCTTCAAAACAGTAACACGCATATTATCTCCGGACATGTCGGCAATGACCTTACCGGAATAATCATCATAAATTACGGTTCCTTCAGGAACTTTAATAACAATATCATCGCCATCTTTACCATGGCAAAGACGCGGGCCGCCTTCATCACCGGCTTGTGCAACATATTTTCCCTTATGCTTAAATTCATTTAAGGTATTTAGGCCTTTATCGACTTCAAAAATAACATCGCCACCGCGGCCACCATCACCGCCATCCGGTCCACCAGCTGCTACAAATAATTCACGACGAAAGCTAACATGACCATCGCCACCTTTTCCAGATTTTATATAAATTTTCGCGCTATCTGCAAACATGCGCTACCTCTTTCTTTCAAATCAATATTTCAAAATACAAAGAAAGCCCCAAATCAAGCGATTTGGAGCTTTCAAATCATAGTTAATTACTTCTCAACAGGGTAAACAGAAACCTGCTTCTTGTCTCTACCCTTTCTTTCGTATCTAACAACACCATCTACAGTTGCAAATAATGTGTCATCTCCGCCACGGCCAACGTTTACACCAGGAAGGATCTTAGTACCTCTCTGTCTGTAAAGGATGTTGCCTGCGAGTACGAACTGTCCGTCAGCTCTCTTAGCGCCTAATCTCTTAGACTCAGAATCTCTACCGTTCTTGGTAGAACCTAGGCCCTTCTTGTGAGCGAATAACTGAAGGTTAAGTTTGAACATTGTGTTACACCTCCTCGATCTGTATGGTAACATTTCCGGGATAATCCTTTGCAACCTCTTCAAGACCTAATTTCAATGCTTGAAATAAGACCTGAGAATCATGGCTCGGGTTATCCATCCAAAATTCAATCGTTGCTTTTCTTTCATTAATCTTTTGATCAAATTTATCGGAAGTTAACTTCTCGATAGCATTCATCGTATTAATGCAAAGCATAGAAATAGATGCACAAACGACATCTGTTCCTCTGACACCGAATCCGGCATGTCCCTGGGACTTAAATCCCTTTATCCCTTCTCGATTTTGATAGATCACTATCTTCGTCATAAGAGTACGTATACCA